>JANYKL010000043.1 GCA_025361625.1 Acidobacteriaceae bacterium | reverse complement strand
GTTTTCAAGACCGGAGCCATCAACCACTCGGCCACCTCTCCGGAGCGTACATTTTTTATTATAGTGCGAGTGGATGGCTTGCTCTGGGGCAACTTCTGGATAAATGCGGGTTCAGCTGGCGGCGGTGTGTTCCGCCTGCGGAGCGGCGTGATCTTTGTGGGTGGAGCGGTGCTCCCGCCGAATGGCGAGCAAATCTTTCTGCAACAAGTCTAGAACGTTAGAAGGAATCTCAGATCCCCACCCATCGATCTCTTTCTCATCGTAGTGGCCGTTCAGTCGCAATGCAGACTCGGTCAGATCTTCGGGAAATGCCTGGCGATACGTTCCTTCCCTCATTAGCACTTCGCCAAACTGGCGTCCGGTATGCAATTCGTAAATGCGGCGTGTTGAGTTGCCGCCGCCATTCGAGAAGACCAGCAGCACTTCACCTTCTTCTCCGAAATCGGGACGATAAAACCACGCCTGCGCGGCATCGGCCTTCGGGCGGGCACGCTTGCGTCCGGTTACAGTCACCACTTCCTGCTCCGGCTTCACTTCGTTGGCGGGATTGAAGTAATAAATGCGCTGGCAGCTTTCGCAGACCATCACCTTCTCGCCATTCCGCACTTCGTTGTAAGTCTGAGGACGAAGTTTTACCTGGCAGCCCGTGCATTTCTGGTCGCGGACTTCCGCCAAACCTGTACCGCGAAATTTCCCCACCCGGTCATATTGCCGAAGAACGTCTTCCGCGATCCCATGGCGCAGCAATTCGCGCTTGCCGTTCCATTCGGCAAGCTGCTTCTGATCTTCGGCGGTAACTTTTCGCGCCTCTTCTTTTTCTATTTCGATCTGCGCCGTTTCGGCTTTGAGATCAGCCTCGGCCAATTTCACTTCTTTTTCGCGCGCGTCGACATTGACCATCACGTCGAGAATGCGGTCCTCGTTCAGACGTATCTCCTGCTCGGCAAATTCAATCTCATGCTGCAGGGCTTTATATTGTTCGTTAGTTTTTACGTCGAGGGCTTGGCTGCGATATTTGGAAATCTTGCCTTGCAGGTCTTTTATATTGGCTTCGAAACTTTTGCGGTTGGCTTCGTCGCCCTTTGCCGCTGCCCGGGCTTTTTCCAGTTTAGCCTTGGTCCCGGCCAACTTCGCTTCGATCACCGCCATGCGCTTTGGCAGCGCCGCAACTTCTTCCTGCAGCCTGCGGATCTCTTTATCCGCGACCTGCAGTTGCAGTAACTTTTCGATATCAGGAAGCATCGGTCCCAGGGAGCACTTGCTCGATTCTAGCACGCGGGGCAGAGCGATTCGAATCCGGCAATACACCAGGCGTCCACCTCGCTAAGTGCTTGATTGCGCACCGTCGTTCATCATGACCACGGGTTGCGCCGCAGGGAACCCGAGGCCCGGCGCTCAATTTGGGGCATGTTTTTGCTCGGCGACATCAATAGAAAGTCGATTATTCCGGCATCGGTACCGACACGTGCTCGTGCACGATCAGCCATTTCCCGTTTTCCCTTTCGAAGATTGCGGTCCAGCGAAATGTAGCCTGCTCGCGCTTGCCGGATTTTTGCGTCATGTCAGAGGCTACGGTCGCAGCGCTCCAGTAGATGTCGCCACTCTTGTGGATCTCGGCATCATCGTTAACTGTGAAGCGGCCCGTCTTGTATTCGGCAAGTTCCTTGGCAGTCGTCGCCTGGTATTCGTCCCAACTGGAAAATTTTAGCGGTTCATCATCAAAAAAAACGTGAGGGCCCTGGGCGTAATATTGCTTCTGGCCAGCCGCATCGAGCGTCCCCCAGCCATCCCAAATTTTCTGCAGGTACGCTTTGTCGACAGCGCCAACCGCCGATTTTGCTTTCTTCTCTCCCTTAGGCGCCGCTTGCGCAACTCCCGATTGGTTAGTGCCAAACAACAACAGGCACAGGGCAAGCAATGCGACTCTTGTTGCGATCACGTTCTTCATTCTTATCGCCTCTCTCTTAACTTTGCCGAGCTTACGGCCACGGCTTTGAAATTTTACGTCGGCACGCATTCTCGCACGCGCCTATTCAGAGCGCCACTCCAAAGGACGAAACGCCAGCGGACCCCACCCTTACGTGGAGTCGACTTTGGTAATCTCCCTCGCAGCGCTTTGCTCAGGCACAATCATTAAAATGCCGTCCACTGACACAATGCCGAAAGAGCCCCGAAGCTTGCGCGTAAAACTCGCGGGCTCAATTCTTGCTCTCATCGTCCTCGAAAACGGGCGTCAGATTCGCGCCCGAATGAACCAGCTTTCGGTGAATGGCGGACTCGTCTCACTCGAAAAGGCGCTGGATGAGGGCATTCGAGTCACGGTGGTTTTTCATCTCGGAACAACATCGATCCGGTGCCGGGCGAGAATGATGTTTCCGATGTGGGCCACGCAGGGCTGCATGCAGCCTTTTCGATTCATCGATTTTCCCGAGGATGATCACAAGCAACTGAAGCGCGAACTGGATAGCCTGGTGCAAGGCGGAGCCGCCCACGACCGAGAGGAAGACTAAACGAAGAGTAAAGACAAAAAGTAAAGACGAAGAGTAAAGAGTGACAGTAAATCTCTATTTTCGGGCGGCGGACAAAATCTGCTCCCCTGAATAATTCAGTAAATCTCCGATCCGATCGATCGTGATATCCGGCGTGGGGAACTGCGCTACCAGAGCTGCATCCAGAGCATAGTGCCCCTGCCGCGGAAATATCGTGGTGACCCGCTCTCCCCAAAACTTCTTGATTGCCGTCAGCAGCCGCACTTTATCGTCGACCATCACGTAATGCTGCGCCGGATATTTCGCTTCTACGTCATCCAGTTCTTCCTCTTTGTGGATGTAAATCAGAACTTGGCCATTGAAAGCCTCTTTCAGTCCTGAGCGATCCACCTTGAGCGGCTGAAAAACAACATCCCCGTCACTCAAAATCGCCGGCTGGCCAAACTGCCGCGCGTGTTCGACCGCGTCAAGCGATCCCGGATAGAGGCGGTTCGCAAACGGATAATTGATCATGAAATGCGAGACCTCGAGCAGCTTCGGGTCTCGGGGGTTTTCGACGCGATAACGCTGTAGCGCTCCAAGGTAGTCTGCATATCCGAGATGCGTGCGCAGCTCTTCCAAAATCTCCCAATAGCGTCCCGCGCTCGAGCCTCCAACTTCATGAATGAGGTGCTGCTGCAAATCAGCAGCTACTCGATCGTTGTCGAGCAGAGTATTGTCTACGTCGAAAAGAAATACCAGATCAGCTTTGCCTGCGTCATTGTTCACATGATCTCCAACGTTCGTGCCGGCTGCGAAATTAGCATCGCAGATAAATTGTTTTCCGGCGCTGTCTCTAAGCAGCCTCTGTATATGAGCGCATTCCACTGAAAGTAAAGGCTCCGAAGTTTTGGCGCCAAGGGCTTGAACTGAAACGTTCTATATAGTACAAAGGCTTCGTCCCGCACATTCGAATCACCCAAACGATTATTTGTTGGGCGATCCAATCTCGCCCCCGGAGATATAAGTGGAACATATCGATCGCGCAATCGTTCGACGCTCGGACACTCGCTCCAGCCGCCCATGTGAGTTTTGCCAAGACCACGATCCGCATTTTCGCACGCGAAGTCCGCTGGATCAGGTAATTGCCTCCAGCCGACAAGCCTCAGCCTCTGCCCACATCACCGAAGATGGATATGTCAAACATCGCATGGTCGAACTCGCGCACATGAATTCCGGAGAGCTGGCCGTTGCCTAAGTCGGACCCTTTAATCTCGTAGTCTTTTGACCCATCTAGCCCAGTGGATCGCGACACTCCCGTTTCCAGCAATTCCATCGCAGCTGATTTCTCGATGCTGCTGGCGCTGCATGCCAGCGTGGGAGGGGTTCCGGCAGCGAGCCTTCCGCTACCTCCGCCGCATCTAATCAAGCGAGTTCCATTGGAGTATCACCCTGATTCTTAAACAGATTCTTTTCTTTTCAGTGTTTCTGTTGGCAGTTTATTTCGTCCAGCGCTTCTGGTTCATGCGTGCCTGGAACTGGATCGGCGCGCTTTCTAACTCCAGCCTGCGTCTTGGGCTGTACGCCGGACTCATCGCATTAGCTGCCGCGCTGCTGGCCGCAATGCTTGATCCGCTTCTCGGTCACGCGGTGACTCGAACAAATATCGGAAGCTTCAGCCTGGGCAAGTCACTCGCGACCTTCGCCCGGATGTGGCTGATCACCTCGTTCTTCGCCTTGATCGCAGTGCAAGTGGTGGGTGGAATCGAAGGGCTCACGAACCTGGCGACATCTCACAGAGCGAGCGCTGGCGCTGATAGCCCGTCGCGAAGGATTTTCTTTCAGTACTCCGCTGCGTTCGCCGCAAGCGTTCCCTTCATCGCTGCCGCTTACGGATTCGCGGCCGGCCGCCTGCGCTATACCGTCGAACGCGTCGATGTGCCCATCGCTGGCCTTCCTCCTGAGTTGGACGGCCTGCGCATCGCGCAATTGAGTGATATTCACATTGGCGATTACATGCCTCCGCATGAGATTGCCCGGGCCGTCGATATGGCGAACGAACTGCGTCCCGATATTTCTTTTGTCACTGGCGATTTTGTTTCGAGCGAGGGCGATCCACTTGCTACCTGTATTAATGAGTTGAGCCGATTGCGTGCTCCTTTGGGCGTTTGGGGATGCAATGGAAATCACGAAATTTATGCCGGAGTAGAAGATGAAGCCGAACGGCTTTTCCATGACAACGCAATGCGTCTGCTGCGCGCCTCTTCGCAGGTGATCGAGCATAACGGCGGACGTTTCAATCTGATGGGCGTCGACTACCAGCGCGACAGCATGACCCGCAACCAAGGGACGGGGCCGATGCTCCGCGAAGTCGAGCATTTGATTCGACGCGACATGCTGAATGTGTTGCTCTCGCACAATCCAAATTCATTCCATCGCGCTGCGGAACTTGGAATCGAGTTGAGCCTCGCCGGCCACACTCATGGTGGACAAGTGAAAGTTGAGATTGTGGATCACAGCGTGAGTCCGGCGCGGCTGATTTCTCCATTCGTCGCCGGTCTTTATCGACTGCCGATGGCGAATGAAAAGGCCTCGGCCGACAGTAATGGAATGCACAAAGCCGCGCTTTATGTGAATCGAGGGCTCGGGACATTTGGATTTCCAGTGCGGCTGGGAGTTCCTCCGGAGATCACGCTGCTGACCTTGCGACGCGCCTAAGAATCGCGCAGCTCAGCGGATCTAGCCCGGTCAGTCTTGATCGAAGCAAATTGCAGCCCTAAATCCCTGCGCTACAGACCAAAGCTTTTGTATAGCGCCAGCGTCTCGCCCCGCGCGGCAAACAGGGCAGCAGAACAATGTCGCATCCCAATGGTGAAAGCCAGCAGGCTGCCGGGCTAATTCCAAGCATATGATCGGAGCCTTTTATGCTACTGGCCGCAGCTGTTTCTGAGAACAAAGATATGCTATAATTTATCCAGATAATTGTGGGTTAATACCCTGTAAATCAATCAGTTAGCTCCGAATCCAAAGTCTGGAAACCAGAGACATCGACGGCTATCTTTCGGGCCGCTTTTAGGCAGGGAATTGGCCCCTCCTTACATTTGATTTCGCCTGATTTAAGGTCTGAATTAGCGACCCAGGACCAAGAATTAAGAACTAAGAATTAGCGAAGTAAGAAACACCAACCGAAAGAACAGACACCCATGGCTGACGATAAAAATCCCGAACTCCCCTTAACTCCTCCCGGCGGCGACGGCCAACCTCCTGCCGGCCCGGGCGCGCTCAACATGCTGCCGGTGAACATTGAAGATGAGATGAAGCGGTCGTACCTCGACTACTCCCTCTCCGTCATCATTGGCCGCGCCCTGCCTGACGTCCGCGACGGCTTGAAGCCGGTGCATCGCCGCATTCTTTACACCATGCAGCAGATGGGCCTTCGTCCCGGCGGCGCAACGCGTAAATGCGCCCGTATCGTCGGAGAAGTGATGGGTAAGTACCACCCGCATGGCAACCTCGCCGTATACGACGCGCTGGTGCGGTTGGCGCAGCCCTTTGCCATGCGCGCTCCTCTGGTCGATGGTCAGGGAAACTTCGGCTCGGTCGATGGCGATCCTCCCGCAGCCGATCGTTATACCGAAGCCCGGTTGACGCGTGTTTCTACCGCGCTGCTTGAAGATCTTGATAAAGAAGCGGTTGATTTTTATCCGAACTACGACGGAACGGAGACGCAGCCGTCCGTACTTCCCGCGCGTTATCCCAATCTGCTGGTTAACGGTTCAGACGGCATTGCCGTCGGTATGGCGACCAAAATTCCGCCGCACAACTTGACAGAGATCGTCGACGCCACGATCACGCTCGTGAATAATCCCGGCGCGCAGTTGCCTGAAATTTTGAAATTCGTGCAAGGCCCCGACTTTCCGACCGCCGCCATCATTCACGGCCGCGCCGGAATTTTCGAAGCTTACCGCACCGGACGCGGTCGCTTCATGATGCGCGCCCGCGCCGCCATCGAAAGCGTCACCAAAGACAAGCAGGCGATCATCGTCACCGAAATTCCGTACCAGGTGAATAAAGCGCGCTTGATCGAGCGCATCGCCGACCTTGTCAACGCGAAGACGATCGATGACATCTCCGACATTCGCGACGAGAGCGATCGTGACGGCATGCGCATTGTGATCGAGCTGAAACGCGGAGCCGAGCCGCAAATTGTGCTGAACCAACTCTATAAGCACACGTCGATGCAGGAAGGTTTCAGCATGATCCTGCTCGCGGTGGTCAACCAGCAGCCGAAGGAAATGGGCCTGATCCAGGCCATCAAACACTTCATCGACCATCGCGTCGATGTGGTGCGCCGCCGCACTCTTTATTTGCTGAACAAGGCGCGAGACCGCGAGCACATTTTAGAAGGCTACTTGACCGCGCTCGACCACCTCGACAACGTGATCACGATCATCCGCGCCAGCGCCAACCGCGCCGATGCGCGCGAAAACCTGGTCGCGTTTTTTGGCGGCAAGAAGATCGACATCAACGTCACCGGCCGCGCGCCAAAGCTCGCTGCTGATCGCCCGTTTACGTCGAAACAGGCCGACGCCATCCTCGAACTGCAATTGCATCGCCTAACCAAACTTTCCATCGATGAAATTTCGAACGAGTTGAAGACGGTGCGCGACGCAATCGCAGAGTTTGAATCCATTCTCGGCTCAGAAGTGAAGCTGCGCAAAGTCATCATCAAAGAACTCGAGGAAGTTAAGAAACTCTACGGCAACGCCCGCCGCACGGTAATCGAAGATGAAGCTGCGGAGATCATGCTCGAAGACCTGATCGCCGATGAGCAAGTCGCGGTCACCGTCAGCCACTTCGGCTACATGAAGCGCACTCCGATTTCGACCTACCGCATGCAGCGCCGCGGAGGCACGGGCCGTACCGGCATGAAGACCCGCGACGAGGATTTCGTCCAGCATCTTTTCATCGCCTCGACCCACGCCTACATCCTGATCTTCACCAACAAGGGGCGCGTCTACTGGCTCAAGGTCTACGAAATTCCTGACGTCAGCGCCGCCGGCAAGGGCAAGCACGTCGGCAACCTGGTCGCACTGCAGCCGGGAGAAACGGTTCGCACCATGCTCGCCGTGCGCGACCTTGAAGAAGAAGGCAGGTTCGTCTTCTTCGTCACGCACAACGGCACCGTGAAAAAGACTGAAGTAAAAGACTTCTGTCACGTGATGCAGCGCGGCATCATCGCCATCAACATCGAAGAAGGCGATGAACTGGTCGCTGCCTCCTTGACCGACGGCAATCAGATCGTATTCCTCGCTTCGCACGATGGGCAGGCGATCCGCTTCGACGAAAACGACGTTCGCTCCATGGGCCGCAACGCCACCGGAGTGCGCGGCATGAACCTTGGCGAGAAAGATTACATCGTCGGCATGGCCACTACGACGAAGCCAGAGGCTAAGGTTGTTGTCGAGAAGTCACAAGACGACGTTGCGCCCGAAGTCGCCGACCTTGTACCGGAGAAGGGCTCGCTCATCCTCTCGGTCACCGAGAACGGCTATGGCAAGCGCACTCCGGCGGACGAATACCGCCTGACCAATCGAGGCGGCAAGGGCGTGATCAACGTCAAGACCACCGAACGCAACGGCAAAGTGGTAGGCATCTCGCAGGTGACGGATAAATCAGAAGTGATGCTGATCAGCCAGTACGGCAAAATTATCCGCATCGATTCAAAGTTCATCCGCGAGTCAGGCCGCTCGGCGCAAGGAGTGCGATTGATAAATGTTGAGCCCGGCGATCGCGTGGCCGCCGCGGTGGTGATTCCGCCGGAAGAGCCGAGTGGGAATGGGACGCTGATTCAGTAGTCTATGATTGCGGCCACAGCGGCTGAAAGGCTCTCAATCGTTCAATTGTGCGTGCCAGACTCGAAGCGTGCTCTCTAGCAGTATTTGGGTTCCAATGTTGCTGAACAAATGTAGCTAGACGCGGGTTATAGTTCGGTCCGACAGTTCTGGTGCTGTTAGCGGGAGGACAAATATCCTCCCGCAATTCTCTTCTCCTCGCTCTCCTCGCTAGATTGATCAATTCGCGTTTTGCGTCGGGAATGGTCTCAACTTCATCGGGTATGAGAGCGGAGCGAATCCCCAAGAAGTTTGCGAAGTTCACCTTATCGGCGAGAACCCACGCTTCGGCTTGCCGCACGGCAACCCGGATGAGCAAGTTGTGGTGTTTGGGTCGCGATAGCCAGTGTACAATGAGCGCCGGAGGGCACTCATACTCGTCCAAGTCAGTTCCTATTAGAAAAGGCGTCCCTCGGGCGGCGTTATTGAAACCGTTTATATTTTGCCGGAGGTAACCGTACCCGCCGCGATTGTAGATCGTGCGGATTGCGTAGAGAGCAGGTAGCCTCTGGATGATCTTCGTGAACAGTGACTCCGTCAAGGCGTCTTCAACGGCAAGATTTAATGGGATCGGAGAAGTCATTCAAAAAGATCCAATTGCGCCACGGAGGATGGAATGGTCCTCGGAAGAGCTGCATCTGCAATTGTGAGCCCTCCCTCTAAAAGGTCTTTCACTTCCTGGATTGAAGAAGCAACCTCTGCCTTAGTGCCATCCTCGTTGGGCGTAAGGATAAGAACCTCTTCTCCTCCAATTCCGGGGTCGGACAAGAGATCAGGGCTGTGGGTGCTGATAATTGTCTGCCTTCTTTTCTGCCTCTGAATTCGATACATGAGCCCCGGCAACTTTCGGACTATGCCAAAATTCAGCGAAAGTTCGGGCTCCTCCAAGAGTAAAAGCGAATCGCCGTCCAAAAGGGACCAAAGAAGACCGAGCATTCGAAGCGTTCCATCTGAGAACTGGTCCTCTCGTTGTTTTGCTCCATGGGGCCGCCAGTGTTCGTAAATTGCCTCGAGGTGCGGAATGCCCGTTTCATCCTTAACATCTTTCAGTTCCTTTAGTTGGGGCACGGCCATGCGTAGGGCCGACTCGATTCTCTTGAGTCGCGCTTTCCTAGTACCCGACGGGGTTCTTGCAACTTTTTCCAGGAAGCTCTTGCCGAAAGGGTCGCCCGGAACACCGGGCCCGGAGAATGCCTCTGGATGGCGAAGCAACTGAGGCACCAGGTGCAGATAGCTAGTAGATTCGAAAAAACGGACAAGGTCCCTAAACTCTGCATTGGCGTTAATCTGTTCGAGATGCGTTTGTGTCAGCCGTAGAGGATCGCGTTTGTCATCGTCGTCCGGTCGGGTCAGGATCGTTTCGTCCCCCTTCATCACTCGTTCATAAGACAACAGCGGTAGACGGTATCCTCTTGCCTCCTGCTTTATTCCGATAGCATAAGACCACAAGGTCCCGTTGTCGGCTACCTGAACCTCAATTTCGACATCCGGGTACCGCCTCGCCGCTAAACATCGTAACTTCGCTATGCCTCCCCGCTCGTTGACCGCCTTCTGAAGGCCGCCCCCCGCTTTGGCTATATCGCGTAAGAAGGCAAAAACGTCCAGCAGATTAGATTTGCCCGAGGCATTCGGCCCAGCAACGAAGACGCGCTGGGTCAGTTCGATATTAACAGTGCGAAAATTGCGCCAGTTTTGCAGGATAAGTTTTGTAACAATCATCAGGAACCTATTGGCTCTACATCATACACAGGACGCACCGCGAAAGTGGGCAATCAATCCAGACAGTTTTTTTGGAAAAAGCTGGCTCGAGAATTTATTGGTGGCTTCAGGTCGCATTACCGCAGTCACTTCCGCCCGATCCCACCCTCCACTACTGTTAATCTAAGCGATAATGCCCGCGCAAGCGCGCGGTTCAGTGCAATGAGGCCTTGTGCATAGCGTCGTCATTGATAAACCCGAACCCGCGTATCAGGAATTCCTGACCCGGCCCATCCGCGAGCTGGGGCTCAAACTCGCCGGGTCTCCCGTGGAGCGGTTCGTCGAGCAGCTTTATCGCGAGCTTGAAGCCAAGGGCCTGACTAAGTTTCGTCCCGAAGTTTATTTAACCGATGAATGGGGATGCCCGTCGGGGGAGCCGATTATCGGGATTCCGTTTTATCTCGCGAGCACGGCGCTGGCGCAGCTTGAAAAGGAAACGCACGATCTCGAAGACGCGCGCGAGATCATGATGTACCTGCGGCATGAAGCCGGGCATGCATTCGTTTATGCCTACAAGCTGCACAATAAGCCGGAGTGGAAGCAAATTTTCGGCCCGTTTCGCCGTCCCTATCGCGATAATTACCGGCCCGCTCCGTTCTCGCGCGACTACGTGCGGCATCTGCCCGGTTGGTACGCCCAGAAGCATCCGGACGAGGACTTTGCCGAGACCTTTGCGGTATGGCTGACGCCGCGTTCGAACTGGCGCAAACGCTATCGGGGATGGCCGGCGCTCGACAAGGTGGTGTACCTGAATCGCCTGGCGCGGAAGTTGGGCAAGATCGATCCGCCCCGGCGTCGCGGGCAGACCGACATCACCGTCGATGACATGGAGACGACCGTCGCCGAGTTTTACAACATTCAGCAGGCGGCGCGCGAAGAACTCGCAGTCTCGGAACTGACTCCGGATACGGATTTGCGCGATATTTTCGCGGTGTCGAAGCGCAGGAAAGCAGCGGTTCCGGCGAATGAATTTTTACACGAGCATCGTAAAGCGGTGATCGATAAAGTCGCGCAATGGACGGGCGCGCAGCGCCCGTTGATCAGGAAATTGATTGACTCGATTGAGAAGCGCACTGCGGAGCTTGATCTGCGCGCCGATAAAACACGCATGCCGGAACACTTGGCCGAGGTTACGGCCTATGCGACCGCGCTCGTGATGACGTACGTGACAAAGGGGAAATTTATTCAGCCGTAAGCGACGGGTAGCGGCCGCCGGTTGCGGAGAACGCAGATTGAAGAGAACGCGGATGGGGAAAAAATCATGATTGGAGCGAAATTAAAAATCGCGCTGCTGTACGACCTGTGGAACGAAGATCCAGTGGCGGCTGCCGCCAACGAAGCGCCGCAGCAAGAAACGCCCGTGCGCAAGACTCGAAAAAAGGTCAAAAAGAAAGTTAAGAAAAAGGAAAAGACCGATCGCGAAGAGATCTTCGAAGCGCTCCAAAAGCTGGGGCACGAGCCCTCGAACTTTGAATTAGATGGCCGTCCGCAATCACTGCATTCTCTTTCGCGCTGCGATGCGGACCTGATTTTTAATTTGACTGAATCTTTCGGTGGCGACGATACCAAAGAGATGAACGTGGTCGCCTACGTCGATCTACTTGGGCTGCGATATACCGGAGCCGGCCCGCATGCAATTTTTCTTTCGCAGGATAAAACTACCGCTAAGAAGATTTTCGGCTTTCACGGCATCAAGACTCCCTTCTTCGCGACGTCCTATCGCGGGCGCGTCGACCATTGCCACGACATTTCTTTTCCGCTGATCGTGAAGCCTTCATGGGAGGACGGATCGATCGGCATCGATGCCGGGTCCGTCGTAAAGAACGTGAAAGAGATGATGGAGCGCGTGCAGTACATTCAGGATGAATTCGATTCGCCCGCGCTCATCGAAGAGTACATCGAGGGTCGCGAAATTTATGCGGGCATTCTCGGCAGTTACGAGCGGGCGCAGGTTCTCCCGCTGATCGAACTGGATTTATCCAAGTTGCCGGAGGGTACGCCCAAGATCGCAAGCTACGATGTGAAGTTCGAGAAGAACACCGAGGCTTATAAACTAACGAAATCATCTATCGCAGAAGATTTGGACGACGCCACCCGCAAGCGTCTCGAAGACACTGCCCTCGCCGCCTATCGAGCGCTGAAACTGCGTGATTACGGGCGCATCGATATGCGCCTCGCTCCGAACGGTGATGTCTATGTGATCGAAGCAAACCCGAATCCATGGCTCGCCAGCCGCCAGGAGTTTGCTATGGCGTCGAAGGCGCATGGGCTCTCCTACACCGAAATGATCGGCTCAATTATTGATCTTGCCATGAGCAGGTATTTGAACGCCGATCTGACAAATGCAACAACGACCTTGTAAGTGGTCTGCGTCGGAGACGCGATTTTTTGCCGTGCCTCCCGTGCAATATTTCTCTCAGCCGCTTAAAACTTATTCCACAAATACTGGTTGTAGACGTCGTGGTGATACTGCACCTCAGGAGCTTTTACGACTGTTCCCAAAAGGCGCGGGCAGCGATCAGCAGACGCTTCTTTGAGATCCGCGTACCGGCCCTTCACGTCTTCGCCCATCAACTCTGATGTCCATTCTGATTTGCGGAAGTCCGTTAGCGCCTTGTAGATGTTGTCGGGCAGGTAACGCTCAGCCTGACGCAAGTTCTTAACCTTCGAGGTCGAGCCCTGCAGCCCGCTCTTGAAGATCGAGAGCATCACGAGATACGGGTTCGCATCGGGAGCGACCGAACGGACCTCGACCCGCATGCTGCGTTCGTTGCCGATCGGAATGCGGATCATCGATCCGCGATCGACCGCCGAAGCTTTGATCTGATTCGGCGCTTCGAAGTGCGGATCAAGGCGGCGATAGGAATTCACGCTCGGATTCAGCAGCAGGCAGATATCGTTGCCGTGCGTGAGGATGCGATCGACAAATTCCCATCCAAACTTACTAAGCATCTCTTCGCCCTTCGGATCCCAGAAAAGATTTTTGCCGCCCTTGCTGATGGAAACGTTAGTATGCATGCCGCTGCCGTTGACGCCGACGACAGGCTTCGGCAGGAAGCACGCGGTCAATCCCATCTTGCCCGCGACCTGGCGGCAGATTAACTTGTAAAGCTGAATCTGATCGGCTGCGGCCACAACTTCGCCGTACCCGTAATTGATTTCAAATTGCGACGGAGCAACTTCCGGATGATCTTTTTCGTTCTGAAAGCCCATTGCGCGCTGCACTTCAGCAGTCGTGTCGATGAAGTTTCGCAACGGATCGCCCGGCAGCGAATGATAGTAACCGCCAGTGTTGACGTATTCGAATTTGCCGGTCTCATGGTAGCTGCGCTCGGCATCGGCGCCTTGAAACAAGAAGCCTTCAATTTCGTTAGCGGCGTTCAGCGTGTAGCCTTGCTTTTTGTAGAGATCGCCGGCAAAACTCTTAAGCACTCCTCGCATATCGGCAGCATAGGGCTCGCCGCCTTTATCGATGACTTCGCCGAATACCAGCATTTTGCCCGGCCCAAAGACATCCGCCGGCCCCCAGTAGAGTGCGCTCCAGTCGATGCCAAGGCGCAAATCGCTTTCGCGCTGGGCGGTAAAGCCGCGAATCGATGAGCCGTCGAAGGTTAAATTGTCGTAACTGTTGAGCAGGAATTTTTTATCGTAATCGAGCATGTGCAGACGGCCTTCAAGGTCGCTGAACATCACAGTCACGGCTTTAACGCGCGACTCATCGGTGAGATACTTCAGGCGCTCTTCCTGAATTTTGTGGGGAGCGACGCGGTCCAGGCGCTGCTTCTTCGCCTTCAGGTTCATCTCTTCGAGTTCGTCGTACGGGATCGCCAGGAAATTCCGCAAATCAGTTGACATGCATCTCCTTAGGAAGTGGTCTCGATGCCAGTGCCGATCGATGCAACGATTGTATTTCAACGGGGCATAACGTGACAGGCTATCGCGCCAGACACGGGTAGACAAATAGAAATCGGTTATAGGGGAGATTAGGGGGAGTTTATCGGGCGGGGAAATCAATTTTGATGGCACACACCGTGCGTCGACACGCCCGCGCTCACACGCTGTCGGGCACGCGGTAGATTGGTCCGAGCAGGCAGGCAAACGAACATCACCTTAAAATTTAATCCAACAAACGTGGCCTGCCGAAATGTCGACAACGCAGACAACTCATGCCTGTGCAGGTCCGACCTTCCATCTTCATCTCCCCTTTCCCTGTTTGACCCCGCTCCTACCGCGCGATAGTATCGCTCCATGGCGAAGGTCCGATACCACTACAACATTATGCTTCGGCCTGAGCCAGAGGGTGGCTACACCGCGCTCGTGCCGGCCCTGCCAGGGTGCGTTACTTACGGACGGACGGTCGATGAAGCGCGACAAATGGCGAAAGACGCCATCTCGGGCTACATCGCGAGTCTGCGCAAGCACAAGGATCCCATCCCAACGGACGACAATACCCTCGTAGCTTCTCTCGACCTGGAGTATGCCGAAGTTACCCGCCGTTAAACCGCGGCAAATTATCCGCTTTCTTGAGCGAAGCGGGTTTATTTTGGACCACACCTCTGGAAGCCACTTCATTTTCTAGAATGCAGTCTCGCGCCGCCGCGCGGTTGTCCCTCAACACAATCGCGATGTGCCCAAGGGGACTTTGATGTCGATGCTGCGAGAGGCGGGATTCACCCGCGATGAGTTCATCACTTTTCTCGCCGGGAAGTGAAGATAGCACTGCGATGGTTCCACCCTAGTTCCAGCCTACGGATACAAGCGGTGCAGCATTCTCGGGAACGGTATCGTTTCACGCACGTGTTCTAGGCCGCAAATCCACGCCACTGCCCGCTCAATGCCCATGCCGAACCCGGAGTGCGGAACGCTGCCGAATTTTCGCAGGTCCAAATACCATTTGAAGGCCTCTTCCGGCAGATTGTGCTCGCGAATGCGCTGTAGGAGCAGATCATGCGACGCCATACGCTGCGACCCGCCGATGATCTCGCCGTATCCTTCTGGAGCCAGGACGTCGACGCACAGAGCAAGCTCCGAGCGTTGCGGATCAGGCTCCATATAAAAGGCTTTTACCGCCGCAGGATAGCGATGAATCATGACGGGCCGGTCGTAAAGCGAAGAAAGATAGGTCTCGTCGGGAGAGCCGAGATCGCCTCCCCACTCAAATTTATTTTCCAGCTTGCCCTGCGCATGGCCTTCCTGCAACTGGCTGACGGCCTCGTCATAGGTGATGCGAGGGAAGGGAGTCTCAATTTTCTCAAGCTTTGTCAGGTCGCGACCTATGGTCAGCAGATCGGCCCGGCGTTTCTCCAAACATTTTTTTACTAAAAATGTGAGCAGGCCCTCGGCGAGTTCCATGAGGTCGTCGAGCGTGGCGTAGGCGACCTCGGGTTCAACCATCCAAAACTCGGTGAGGTGGCGGCGCGTCTTCGATTTCTCGGCGCGGAAGGTTGGCCCGAACGAGTAGACCTTGCCGAGCGCCATCGCCGTCGCTTCGATGTAGAGTTGGCCCGATTGCGTTAGAAAAGCCTGCTCTTCGAAGTAGTCGACCGGGAAAAGCGTCGATGTTCCCTCACACGCCGCCGGGGTAAGAATTGGAGGGTCGGTCAGCGTAAATCCGTTGCTGTCAAAAAAATCACGAGCGGCGCGAATAATCTCAGCGCGCACCCGCAGAATGGATGCCTGGCGCTGCGAGCGCAGCCAGAGATGGCGGTGCTCCATCAAAAAATCTACGCCGTGCTCTTTTGGAGTAATAGGATAGGGAGTCGCCTCGGGCACTCGTTGCACCACCTGCACGTTCGAGACGTCAAGCTCATATCCGCCGGGAGCGCGCTTATCGGCGCGCACCTTCCCTTCGACGATCACGCTTGATTCCTGGGTCAAGCCTTTAATCGCGTCGAAAACTTCTGGCGGTACGGCGTTTTTCGGCACCACACCCTGGATTACTCCCGAGCCGTCGCGAAATTGTGGAAAGAGAAGTTTGCCGCTCTCGCGGAGGTTATAAAGCCATCCGCGAATGGTGACGGATTGGCCGTCGTGTTTGCCGATCTCCGCTATCGTGCTGATGGGTGCTGACATGATTTCGTTAGTCGCAGGCATTGAATCTTAATTCACTCGCGGCGGCGGCGCGCCGGTACTGTCCTGGACGACCGAGAAAGCCCGTCCCTAGCTCCATCCGGAATTCCAATTGTGTTCAGGACGCGCCATCGCTCACGCCTCTTCAAGCTTGCGGAAGGTCGCGCTCACTTCTTCGCTCGGATTTTTCTTCTCTTCGCCTTCAATTTCAAGGAGTAGCGGCGGCTTTTGCGGAGCGGTGCGCAACAGGTTGATAGTTTGCTTCCAATCGATCGTCCCAGCTCCAGGCCACAGGTGCGAATCTTTGAACTTGTCGTTGTCGTGCACGTGGGTCGAGCAGATATGGCTTTTTAATATCTCGAAAGCTTCTGGAATTGCGCCCATCATGTTGGCATGGCCGCAATCGAAACATACTCCCATGTCGTCGAAGTGCATGGTCTTGATGAATTCCACTAAACGCTCAGGGGTAGACAATTCGTTTGGAATATTTTCGATGAGTAGCCGCACGCCAAGAGGCTTGGCGAAGGCGCGCAGGTGCTCCACGCAGGTCATCGCCGCTTCGAATTTCTTTTCGTCGAAGCTGTCATTCGGATTCCCAATGTGCTGAATCAGAAACCGGAAGGGGATATGTTCAGCAACTTCAATCGCGCGCTTGATCTCATCCATCGCATCGATTCGTCCAGATCGGTCGGTCGATGCAATGTTCACGGGAGGCGAACCGGTTCGTCCCCAATCGTAATCGGAATATAAAGGCCCGTGCAAAGAGTGAAGCGGAATGCCAGTCGACTTGAACCAATCCGCGATTTCTTTGACGTGCTGTTTGCGGTTGGCGTAGTCGAAGTGCTGACGAGCGGCAAAAATCTCAATGGCCTGCGCCCCGGCGCGCACCAACTCATCCAGAATGCCAGGATGCAGCCGCTCCTTCACGTAGAGATATGTCGATACCGCTCTTTGCATCAGTAACCTATCGCCCTTCCATTGTTGCGGCCATCGCTGGCTCCAAGGCGCTCGCCAGTCTTGGGGTCGACCATAATGCACTCTGCATCTCCCCAAAAATGGCTCACGTTTAACTTGTGTCCCTTGGTTTTAAGAATATTCATTGTATCGGGTGAGAGGCGATCTTCGACGAGAATCTCGTCCGGCAGCCATTGATGATGAAAGCGCGGAGCATTGACCGCCTCTTGAATATCCAGATTGAAGTCGATTATCCCCATG
Organism: Acidobacteriaceae bacterium; assembly: GCA_025361625.1. Lineage (GTDB taxonomy): Bacteria > Acidobacteriota > Terriglobia > Terriglobales > Acidobacteriaceae > Acidiflorens. Next base: position 47,088 of record JANYKL010000043.1, on the reverse strand, counting down.
ACGACGTTCGCTACCGTCGTGATGATTGTCGGTCCTCCGGGAGAGCCGGCGACGAGAAAAAGTTTGCCGTTTTTTAGAACGATGGTCGGAGTCATTGCAGAAAGCGGGCGCTTGTTCGGCCCGATGGCATTTGCCGGACCCTGAATCAGCCCGTAGTTGTTCGGCGTCCCCGGCTTCGAAGTGAAATCGTCCATCTCATCGTTCAGCAGAAAGCCAAGGCCCTCGGCAGTAACACGCGATCCGAAGGAGTCATTGAGCGTCGTCGTAACGGCAACGGCATTCCCTTCTGCGTCAACCACCGAATAGTGGGTGGTATTTTCAGGCTCCCGGATCGCAGTATGAGATTGCGCTACGCGCTCTAATTCATTGAACGATGGGCGCTTCAATTCTTTACTGGGGCTGGCATGAGCGGGATCAATCGTGTTGCGCCAGGCCTCGCCATATTTTTTGTCGATGAGTTGCGCCACCGGAATTTTTGCAAAATCAGGATCGCCCATAAAATCGGCGCGGTCATAAAATGCGCGGCTGAAAGCCTCGGCTTCAAGGTGAATCGCATCGGCTGAACGGTTGCCATATTTTGCCAAGTCGAAGCCCTCGAGAATATTCAGGATTTCGATCAAGGCGACTCCGCCTGAAGAAGGAGGAGGAGCGCTGATAATTTCGTAGCCTCGATAATCTCCATGGACCGGTTCGCGTTCTTTGACTTCATAGGCCGCGAGGTCTTGGGCGGTGAGCAGGCCCCCATTCTTTTGAACTGCCGCTGCCAGTTCACGCGCCAGGGCGCCGTGGTAGAAGTCGTCAGGATTTTTCGAGATCCGCTCGAGCGTGCGCGCCAGATCGGGCTGTTTAAAGATGTCGCCAGCTTGATAAAACTTTCCATCGCGCAGAAAAACTCGTTTCGACTCGGGGAAGAGTGGCAAGTACTCATCTTCGCGAAGATCGCTTGCGTCCTCGTAGGCTAAGGCGAAGCCGTCGCGAGCGAGCTTGATCGCGGGTGCAATCACTTTTTCTAACGATAATTTCCCGAACTTCTCTTCGGCATAGACCAGTCCCGCCACTGATCCCGGCACTCCGATCGCTCTGTACCCGACCAGGCTCGATCCTTTGCTCGCCTCTGGAATGACGTTCCCCTGGTTGTCGAGATACATATTCTCTGTCGCCGCCGCTGGAGCTTTCTCGCGGAAGTCGATGAACTTAGTCTCGCCGTTTGCTTTGCGAAGCAAAAGAAACCCTCCGCCACCGAGGTTCCCAGCTTGCGGGTGAACGACCGCCAGCGTGAATCCCGTGGCAACAGCCGCATCGACGGCGTTGCCGCCCGCCCGGAGCATTTCTAATCCGGCTCGAGACGCCAACTCGTGGACACTAGCGACCATTGCATGCTGTGCGTGGCTCGGAAGGAGCGGGGCCGCGGCCATGGCACCACTCAGCGATGCGAGAAGCGGAACCGCTCTCAGCCAATGAAGGCGATGAACAATCCTAAGAGTCATAAAAGCAAAAGAAACCGTGACCTTGATGATGCTGTCTGGGCCTTGAGGCTAGCCCAGCGGGCTGAAAACAGTCAAATTTCGACGGCTCTAACTTTTCCAAATGAACGCTCTATGTTTAACGAAACCAAGTGCATAACGTTCATCGGCCTTGTAATCAGCGTTACAAAGATCGATCAACTCGCCGCACGTCTTGCCCCTCCGGCAACGCCGCGAGAAGTTCTCGCGCTGTTTTCTTCAGTATCGGATGGAACGCCTCGGGAGCGATCTCAGCCAATGGCTGCAAAACGAAGCGGCGCTCGGCCATGGCTGGGTGCGGAATGCTCAACCCGGGTTCGCTGACGACCTCGTCGCCGAACAACACGATATCGATATCGATGGTGCGTGGCCCCTTGTCGGATTGCCGCACACGTCCCATGCCCGCCTCGATGTTCAGCGCGAGGGTGAGTAATTGTTCGGGCGTCTTATCCGTCTCAAGCGCGATCACGCAGTTTATAAACCAGGGTTGATTCGTGACTTCTACCGGCTGAGTTTCGTAAAACTCCGATGCAGCCCTCAACTTCCCGCCCGCCCGCAATTGAGAAATTGCAGATTTCAGATTGCAGGCGCGATCCCCGAGGTTCGAGCCAAGCGATAGATAAGCCAGATAGGCGAGGCAGGCGGGATGGGTGGGTTCACTCATAAAATTGCAGGGTTTCGCCTCGTTTTACCGCTGACTAGGGCACCCATTAGCCCGGTACCTAGGTTACTTTTCCAAGTTCTCCCAGGCCATTAGGATTAGCCCAGCCATGAATTTAGATTCTCTTCTCATCAGCCGTGATCCCGCCTTGTTGACCGTGCTTCGCCCGGCATTGGAGAGAATTTCTGTCACCGTCGAGACCTGCGCCGATCAGAGGCGCTCGAACGACCTCTTGGCAAAGCGCAAATTCGATGCCGTGATCGTTGACTGCGACGATCTGCCGCACGATTTCGAACTGCTTCAGGGACTCCGGGCGACTCATAGCAATGGCAAGTCTGTCGCCTTCGCCGTGGTAAATGGAAAAACGACAACCCAAGATGCATTCAAATCGGGAGCCAACTTCGTCCTCCAGAAGCCGCTCACTACTCTACAAGCATCGCGCTGCTTTAACGCAGCTTTGAATTTTATGGTGCGCGAGCGCCGCCGATACTTTCGCCATCCGGTGGATATGCCGGTTCGCCTCAGCGTTCCGCCCGACCAGGACCTGACCGCCATCGCAACGAATCTCAGTGAAGGCGGAATGGCCATCCGTATCTTGACCAAGCTAGCCAAAGAAAGTCGAGGTCAAGTTCGTTTTACCCTTCCCGCCATCAATACTTCGCTCGATTTAAAATGCGAAGTGGCGTGGACCGATGGAACCGGCCAGGCTGGCATTCGCTTCCTCGAGGTTTCGCAAAGCTCGCAATACCAGCTCGAAAAGTGGCTCACCGATCGCCTGCAAGACGAAATGCCGCCGCGTCTAAAGGGTTACGCTACTCTCACTTAATCGTTCTCCCCGCCCTGCGCTCATCTCTTTGCCTTGGTTGGGCACCTATCTTGGGACTTGTGCCCCACTCCTGATGTGACACCCTTATCTCTCAACGTGTCTCTACGCCAGCCAGCACCCGCTCAGGAGGAATCATGATTACTCTCGAAGAGAAAATTGCTAAAACGCAGCACATGCTGCGCCGCATGGAACAAGACCAGCCCTATTTGCAGGTACGCCTTTCGCCGCTAGGCGAAGAGCACCGCCAAAGCGCATTCGCTTATGCCGATCTGATAAGGGCTGAGGCTGAGGCCGAGTTAAAGCGGCTGATGGCAGAACGAAATCCGCGAAATGCGAACTAATTCCAGGCGCGATTCGCTAGAACACCACGCCCCCGGGCGCTAGACACCCAGCGACACGCCTGAGGCAACTTCCGGCCTTGCCGATATCTCCTCCATCGTGGTCTCTTCCCAGTAAGAGTGATCACGCAAGATGCGCGACACGAGCGCTGTGTGCATGGCATGCCCGGCCCGGTCAGCAACCACCGAACCTAAAATTTGCTTGCCAATTAACGCAAGGTCTCCGATAAGGTCTAACACCTTATGTCGGACGAACTCGTCCGCGAAGCGCAACGGAGGATTGAGAACTTCCTCCCGATTCAACACGATGGCGTTATCGGTTGAAGCGCCCCGGATCAAGCCTTGCTGGCGCATGGCATCGGCCTCATGCAGAAAGCCAAACGTCCGGGCCGAAGCAATCTCCTTGACATAGCTTCCGTTGGTTAGCCGCACACTGTATTTTTGTTTCCCTATCAGCGGGTGAGGGAAATTAATGGAATAAGCAACCGTGTAAGTATCTGCGGGATAAACAGCTATGAACTTGTCGCCCTCTCGCAATTCGATCTCGCGAACAATGCGCAAATAGGTGCGAGCTTTGCGCTGCTTTCGGATTCCCGCCTTCTGAATCATTTCGACAAAAGGCTGGGCGCTGCCATCGAGGATCGGGAGTTCAAGATTATCCAGTTCGACAATTGCATTGTCGATGCCAACGCCCGTGAAGGCCGATAGCAGGTGCTCGGTCGTCGAGATGAGGACGCCCTTCTTCATCAAACTCGTGGCATAGCTGACACGAGCCACATTGCGGCCGCTCGCCTCAACCGCGAAGCCTTCCAAATCGGAACGATGAAAGACGATGCCGGTGCCGGCAGGAGCGGGCAGGATGCGAAGGCTGACGGGAGCTCCGCTGTGGAGACCGATTCCAGAACAGGTCACCGCGGAACGGATTGTTTGCTCCTGCGTCAATGGATGTAGGTAAGTCGTTTGCTATCTACTAGCTTACCGCTATGCGGGACGACGCGACTGTGGCGCTTTAGCCACAGTGTGATGCAATAAAACGGAAGTCCGTCGTTAACCTCTTATTCATCATCGACTTCGTGAGGGTAACTAGAAGGGTAAACCCCTAGAGATTATGGCCGGAATATTGCCGGTTTTGCTTAACTTTGAAGCAGTTGTCAGCGCTTTTTGGGTGGCGCCGTCGGGTCGTAAGTAACCGCCGCTTCAAACGCGGAATCAGGTAGTTTCAAGTTGTAGCCCGCTGTCGCCACAAAGCGTTGCAATGATGTCTCACCGTTGTAATAGCGCGTGATCGAATGCGCGGTCCAGATTCCCTGCACGAGTTTGTAATTGTCGTAAATTTCTTCTTCCGTGTTCTTCTGCTTATCGTTTGCATCCCGCCATGAATAGCTGATTTTGATTGGATAGTGAGTGTTCTGGTCCAGGTTCACGGTGACCGAATCATTCTGGCGGTTGAGCAGCGTCACCCCCTCCGTCTCTTTGCTGTCCACAACCGAAGCCCCATCGTAAAACAATGCAACCTCAGGATCCTGCATCCACTTGCGAAACAGCCAATCAACCGAGTGCGACCGCCGGCGAAGATACTTATCGAGATCAATCGGATCTTGCGCTGCAGTTCCCTTATAGGTGATCTCGTATCCCTTGTCTCCGTTGTGAATTAAGACGATGTCAGATTTGTTTTTGACCTTGACGTCGCTGACTGTCCCGTAAAGAAGAAAAATGTTTCGTTGGTGCACGACCTCAAAGCGGTCTTTGTCCGGATATTTCTGGAAGAAGTTGTAGGGAATTCCGCTGCTCTCGGTGCGCCCATGAAACAGCGGATAATAACGCCCTGTTTCACCTTTGCTCTGGTAGGTGAGGTACGCCTGGCCTCCCAGCGCCTGAATTGCCTGGTCGAGGAGCGCGCGAGCTTTCTTAGCGTTCTCGGACTGATTGACGTTCTCGGACTGATTAGCGTTCTCGGACTGATTGACAGGCACAGCACCGCTGGCCGGGTTCGTTGGATTCGCGGGGCTTGTGGGGCTTGCGGAAGGAGCAGGTGGGTTCTGCGCCGCGGCTCCGAAGAGGGCGCACCACAAAAAAATGAGCGTTAAACGGAACATGGATAATAACTTAGAAGCGTCAAAGCGAATTTTAGCTGTACCGAACGCGCACGGCATCCGCCCGATTCAGCCGACCAACACCGCTCCGCCATTCACATTAAAAATTTCACCGGTAATAAAGCTTGCATACTTCGTGCACAGAAAGAGAATCGGGCCGGCAATCTCCTCCGGGGTTCCCACCCGGCCGAGCGGAATCGAGCCGAAGATCTCGTCGCGGGTTGGCGGATCGTTGAGCGCCGGGGCCGACATCTCGGTATCCACCCATCCTGGGGCCACCGCGTTCACATAAATTCGGTGAGGTGCCAGCTCCGAAGAAAGCCCTTTTACCATGCTGATCAAGGCTCCCTTGGTCGCGGAATAATCGCAATGGAATGGCTCCCCCCTCTGGGCCGAAGTCGAGCTGATCAGTACGATGTGGCCTGCTGCTGGAAGGGCATCCGTCTTCTTCTGCTCGGCACCCGTAGATGGCTTTGCCGAGAGAGCGCTCTGTTTTTTCATCTGACCGACGGAATGCTTGATCAGAGCAAAAACACTATCAAGATTAACCGCGATCGTCTTGTGCCACTGCTCGTCAGACATCTTGTCGATCGCAGCATCAGCGGGAGGCCAGATACCGTGGTTCGCAACCAGGATATCGATCCGTCCGAAAGCTGCGACCGTGGCGGCCACCAACTCTCGCGCCGCTTCAGTGGTCGAAAGATCACTCTTCACGGCCCGGCAGCCCGCCTCGCCCAGCTCATGTACTAAAGCATCGGCTTGAGCCTGCGCTGAGTGATAGTTGAAAACAACCTTCGCACCGGCAGCGACAAATTCCCGTACCGCCGCCGCGCCGATGCCGCGCGAGCCTCCGGTGATTAGTGCAACTTTGGAATCAAGCCTGAGATTCATGGGAAACAGTATCGCACGATCTTTTGTGAGCGAGGTTTTGTCATTCTTTGCAGAGCGTAGGCATGACAGCTATCGAAAAGGCCCTACTTATTCGTAACGGAGGCTTTCGACCGGATCAAGCTGCGAGGCGCGGATGGCCGGCACCGTCCCAAATAAAACTCCGACCAGCGATGAAACGCCGATGGCGATGAAAGCCGAAAGGCCAGAAATGGGGAGTCTATAGTCCGTGAAGAAACGCACCGAGAACGGGATGGCCAGCCCAATGATGATGCCCAGCACCCCGCCAATCAGCGAAATGAGAATGGCTTCAGCCAGAAACTGATAACGGATTTCGCGGTTCGTTGCCCCCATTGCCTTGCGTATCCCAATCTCGCGAATTCGCGCGCTCACCGTCGCCAGCATGATGTTCATGATGCCGATCCCGCTCACGAGCAGAACAACCAGCGACACCGCAAGCAAAACCATAGTCATGGCGCTTGCTGTCTTGTCCGCGACCGTGACGAGTTGCGTGAGGTTGCGCACGCTGTACACCGATTCCGGACGATGGCGCGATTGAATCACGCGTTGCACTTCTGCGGTAATAGGAACGACCAGCGATGCGTCGGCGGCGGAGAAAAATATTTGCTTCACGGAAGGCGTCTCTTGAAAATAGCGGATCACCGTATATGGAATCAGCATCGTGTTGTCGGTCACTTCGGATTGTCCGAAGGTGTCGACCCGCTCACGAAAAATCCCGATGATGGTGAAAGGAAGGCCGCTTAGTTTTAACGTTTTGCCCAATGCGCCGTCTTCGGATCCGTACAGGTCGATCGCTAGTTTTGGCGTGACCACTCCGACCTTGTTGTGGGCCTGCGAATCCTGTGCATCGAAAAAACGTCCAGACAAGATAATCAGGTTGCGGACCTGCTCGTACTGAGGATACACGCCCATGATCTGCAAGTCGCGCTCTTTGCCATTCCCGACCGTCACGCGCTCATTAAGCGGAAGCACCGGCGACGCAGCCGCTATGCCGATGACCTCGCGTTGCACTGCCTCCATGTCTTGAATGGTTAACGTGTCGTTTCCGGTTTCGGTGATCCGCCCGCCGCCACTTTCGTATTCGGCATAAATCCAGTTCGACCCGATCGATTGAATCTGATTGAGAAGATACTGTTTCCCCGTGAGCCCGATGGTCGTCACTAGAATGAGGGACGCGGTGCCGATCACCATGCCCAGGGCGGTCAGCGCAAACCTCACTTTATTGCTCATGAATGTCTCGTACGCGAAGCTGAAAATTTCTCCGAAGGCGAGGTGTGAGCGTTCGTGCCGAGTCGCTACCGTGGGCATGGGGTGTGTATTAGATGCTACGAGCAGCCCAGACTTGCTGCAAGCCTTAGACTGGGTCAGGGCGCGTCTTGAAAGTCATTTTTTTGGAAAACTCTAAGCGTTCTAGAAAAATCGATCGCTGCTTTATGATCATCGCAGGCGAGCCCTCACTCCTTTGACGCCTTCCTCAAATCCGGCTGCAGGCACTGATGATTCACGAGCAAGAACTTCGGTATCCAAATTAATACTGATCGTCCTCGTTGCTCTCGCCATTCGTCTGGTGGTGATGTATTTCCTGCTTCCCGAGCAGCTCAGCCCCGAGCGCAACCACTGGCACTTTGGATACGAAGCAGGGAAAATCGGGGCGTCGATTGCCGAAGGGCGAGGGTTTTCAAGTCCTCTATTTGAGAATACTGGCCCCACCGCCTGGATGACCCCCATCTATCCCTACCTGATCGCAGGCGTTTTCAAGATGTTTGGCGTCTACACCACCGCGTCAGCGATTGTGTTGCTCTCGTTGAATGCTCTGATGTCGGCTCTGGTTTGTATCCCCGTTTTTTTCGTCGCCCGGATGGGATTCGGCGATCGCATCGCCAAGTGGTCAGCTTGGGCCTGGGCAATTTGTCCGTATGGAATTTACTTTCCGGTGGAACGCATCTGGGAAACATGGCTCTCCACCCTGCTGTTATCACTGTTGTTTCTTTTAACGTTGCAACTTGAAGAAGACGACCGTCTATGGAAGTGGGCGGCCTATGGACTGCTCTGGGCCTTGGCTGCCTTAACCAGTTCAGCGGTTCTGATCGTGCTGCCATTTCTCGTCGCCTGGATTATCTGGCAGAGGTCGAGGCGCAAAAAGAGGCGCAGAAAACTGTGGTTGTTGAAGCATGCCGTGGCGGCAGCTGTGTTCCTTGTCCTGATCGCGCCTTGGTTTATTCGCAATTACGAAGTCTTCCACCGCTTCATTCCTTTTCGCGACAACATGGGGTTGGTGCTGAAGCTCGGCACGAGAGGCGAGGGTGACTATTGGGGCCAATATCAACTCGGCCCGTGGCACAACGACCGCGAATGGAATGACTTCAAGCGACTCGGCGAACTCGACTATATGGATCAAAAGAAACGCGAGGCCGTCGATTTCATTCGCGTCAACCCTGCCTGGTACGTTTGGACTTCGCTACGGCGAGCGGTCTTTCTGTGGACGGGATACTGGAGTCTCGACCGTGAATACCTGAAACAGGAACCGTTGGATCCACCGAATATTCTCTTCTGCTCAACCCTGACTATTTTTGCATTGTTCGGCCTGTGGAGAGCTTGGCGCACCGACCGTGCTACGGCCCTGCCCTACGCCATCATGCTCTTTGTCTTTCCGCTGATTTACTACGTTACGAGCCCGGAAGTGTATTACCGGCGTCCGGTCGACCCCTTCTTCGTTATTCTCGCGATGGTTGCGATAGAGTCGGCATCAAGAAAAAAGACGGCCCTAAGGCCGTCTTCGTAGCGTGGACCGAGCCCCGACTTCCCGCCGGCAGTTTTTCTCGTCGTAGGTACGCGAGGTACACCTTCGATGAGACGCGGTGAACAGAATCTCCACCGACAACCTATGCCGTTGCCGGTCGCTCGCCGCCTTTTGCTGGAGACCTCTCCGGCTTGATTACCTGCTGCACTCCATCATCCGACTTTGCCGGAAGCGGTTTGATCGGAGGCAAGTCTTGCCCGTCGACCAGCAGTTTAATCTCCACGGCATCAAGCACTTCCCGCTCGATCAACGCCTTTGCGATATTTTCCAGGATCTCGCGATTTTCCGAGAGAATCCCTTTCGCCGTGGCATAACCGGTACTGACCATCTTTCTGACTTCTTCGTCGATCTGGATCGCGGTCGCTTCAGAATAGTCGCGATGCTGGGCGATTTCGCGTCCCAGAAAAATCTGCTCTTCTTTCTTGCCGAAGGTCAGAGGTCCAAGATTGCTCATGCCCCATTCGCAAACCATCTTGCGGGCAAGTTCGGTTGCGCGTTCGATATCGTTGCCAGCGCCGGTAGACATCTGATTGAGGAATATCTCTTCCGCAATCCTGCCGCCCATGAGAATTGCAATTTGAGTGTCGAGGTAATTCTTGTAGTAGTTGTGACGGTCGTCGACCGGCAACTGCATGGTCAATCCAAGAGCCATGCCACGCGGAATGATCGTGACTTTATGGACCGGATCCGCATGCGGCAACTTCGCCGCGACGAGGGCGTGCCCCGCTTCGTGGTAAGCGGTATTCTTCTTCTCCTCGTCCGTAAGAAGAAGCGACTTGCGTTCTACGCCCATCAGCACTTTATCTTTGGCGACTTCGAAGTCGTATTGCAAAACAGCTTTACGATTCTGCCGCGCAGCCGCGAGAGCCGCTTCATTCACCATGTTGGCGAGGTCAGCGCCCGAGAAGCCCGGCGTGCCGCGCGCCAGCACCTGAAGATCGACGTCATCGGCAAGCGGAATTTTCCGGGTATGCACACGAAGAATTTCCTCGCGTCCCCGGACGTCCGGACGATTTACAACTACGCGCCGGTCAAAACGCCCTGGCCGCAGAAGCGCGGGATCAAGCACGTCGGGACGGTTTGTCGCCGCCATCAGGATCACGCCATCGTTCGATTCGAAACCATCCATCTCAACCAGAAGTTGATTCAATGTCTGCTCACGCTCGTCGTGTCCACCACCCAAGCCAGCGCCGCGGTGGCGTCCAACCGCGTCGATTTCGTCGATAAAGATGATGCAGGGAGCGTTTTTCTTTCCCTGTTCGAAAAGGTCGCGAACCCGGCTCGCGCCTACGCCGACAAACATTTCAACGAAATCCGACCCTGAGATCGAGAAGAAAGGTACGTTTGCTTCGCCCGCCACAGCGCGCGCCAGCAAAGTTTTACCAGTTCCGGGAGGCCCGACGAGAAGCACGCCCTTCGGTATGCGTCCGCCAAGCTTCTGGAACTTTTGGGCTTCGCGCAGAAATTCGATAATTTCGCGCAGCTCTTCTTTCGCCTCATCAACGCCGGCAACATCTTTGAACGTGATTTTCTTCTGCTGCATCGAGAGCAGGCGGGCGCGGCTCTTGCCGAATGAAAGGGCTTTGTTGCCGCCAGTCTGCATCTGCCGGATCATGAAGAACCACAGCGCGCCAAGAAGGACGAGTGGCGCAAGATTCAGAATCCAGCTTGGCCAACTCCCGTTGCTGATGTCTTTCACGCTATAGTTCACGCCCTTGTCGCGCAGCGCCTTATACATGTCGGGAAAGTTGGCGGGAGCGATCGTGTGGAACGGCGCGTCGGGAGTCTTTAATTTGCCGCGGACTTCCTGCCCGATGAATACCACGTCGTGGACGTTGCTCTGGTCCACATTAGCGAGGAATTCAGAGAAACCGATTTCCTTGTCCTTTGGACCATTGCTGCCGGTCCGGACAACTTGCCATAGTAAAAAGGCCGAGATTACGATGACGGCCCAAAAGATTACCGTTTTAATGGTTGAATTCACTCCGAAACTCCTCTAAGCGAAGCCTGCCAGCACCTACGACCCGCCCAACAATATTGGATGCCGGGGAGGAAAATACGATTGGAGAAAGATAGTTCTTCTATTCTAGACCTTTTCCAGAGAAAAAGTTGGCCCGATGCTGGTGACTAAAGCCACTTTCAAAACTGGGATTCGAGCTTCTATTCCAACTATGGAGATGCCGCGAGATAGGGAAGGTTTCGCCCCGTCTGCTCCGCGCTGCTCAAACCGTAACCGCAAACAAAAGTATCATCCACCAGAAAACCGAAATAATCGGGTTGCAAAGAAACTCGGCGCGCCGATTGGCGATCCAGCAGGGTGACAACTTTGACCGACGCAGCACCGCGGCCGCGAAGGTCGCTCATCAGGAATTCCGTGGTGACCCCGGAGTGCACCAGTCCCTCGATCAGCAATATCTTCTTGCCCGTAATCTGCAACTCGTGGCTGAAGAAAATTTCCAGGATTGGCGATCCGCTTTGCTCGCTCGTTTTGTAGGTCGGCTTGATGAATGAGCAAATCAGCGGGATATCGATTTCGCGCACCAGGTCGGCCATGAACAGGAAGCTGTTTTCGAGAATCCCCAACGCAATCACCGAATCGCCGCGATAGTCGTCGGAAATCTGTCGGCCCAGTTCGCGAACCCTTTTTTGTATCTGCTCCGCCGAAATGATTTGGCGAAGCCCAGCATTGGCAGAAATTGTCATTTCACCTTTTCTGTCGTCCCGGTTAACTTTCAGGTTCAGTATCAACCATGCTTAGGGGAGCGACGGCTTCGCCACTTCTCGCGAAATGTTACACCATTATGAATTAGGAATAGCTGGAAACTCACGAATCCATATGGCCTTTGTTCCATCACTCGGAACTTGGAAGCTGGCGGGCGGGGGGAAGCCGCGCATCCAGACAACGGTACCGTCTTCCGACTCAGCCACCATCCAGAGGCGTTTTTCCTGGCCTCTTATTTTTCGATCGGTGAGCAGATCTTTAATCTTTTTTGGGGACGAAGTGTTCGCAGGCCAGTACCGCTCGCCGGGATTCCAGTTCCGTAGGAGAAGTTTATGGGAGAGTCGTTCCGGGTTGAGCAGGATTCGGCGCGACTCTTCCGGAATCGACTGCACTTCCACTTCCAGGGCTTCAAATCGGAGCCCAAGTTCTGGAACCCATCTCTCCCCCGGAACCGCGAGTGCGTAGGCATAATGATCTGCCACTTTTGCGCGCTTGCCCTCAAGTCTCAACCGGCCGCCGTCGCGCCGCACCGTCCAAATCGAACTAATCTGAATCGGTGATTCCTGTGGCCCTTCGGTAAAAGCAAGTCGCCGTGCCTGCTCGATCACTCGGAAGGAGATGCTGACGCCGGCCGCGTTCATTTCCAGCCAATGCCTCACCAGGCGCCGCTGCGCCGCCAGGGGGAGTGCCAGCACTGGTTCAACGGGCAAAGTCGAAGATTCCGAACCGATCCCTTCGGGGTAGAGGGTTTTCCAGTAGTCCTCCTCTGCTCGCGCAATTTCCGCAAGCTCGCTCATGTGCTCGATGGCAGCATCGCCGAATTCCGAGATAATGAGCGGCAGCAACCGGTTGCGCGCGCGGTTGCGGTCGAATGCGACATTTGAATTGGACGAATCTTCGCGCCATGGCTGGCCCAGGTCATCGAGAAATTCTTTAAGATCAGCGCGGCGAAAGCTTAGCAACGGTCGCATGACTTCGCCGAAGGGCCGGCCTTCGTCTTCGAACACAATCCGAGGGTGAATACCCCCGAGCCCGCGAATTCCCGTACCGCGAAAAATTCGCAGCAAAACAGTTTCCGCCTGGTCGTCAAGCGTGTGTGCCGTGGCAATTTTCGAGACTTCGCCGCCGCGAGCAAGATCGAAAATAAATTTGAGCCGCAGGTCACGCGCCGCCGCTTCGGTGTTCGAGGCCGGTGCCGGCGCATCTTTCATGCGCAGCCGCAGATTATAGGCAGCGGACAATGCTCTGACGAACTCGGCGTCCCTATCGCTTTCATGCCCCCGCAATTTGTGGTTCACATGCGCGACCGAGAGCACGATCCCGATTTCGTCGCGAAGCTCAAGCAGCAGGCGAAGAAGCGCCACCGAGTCCGCTCCGCCTGAGACGGCTACCGCAAGGCGATCCCCAGCCCGGATGGAATCCTGCTTCCGGATGGAAGTCAGCAGCCTTTGAGCCAGTGGATGCACGGGGAAATGGTACAGCAGTCACCCTCCCCGATCACTCCCGCCGGATCGTCTTGGCATGGTTGTTGGCGGATAGCCTCGCCGCTGCGCGGCTGCTATGCTATCTGCGAATGAATCGCGCTGCTTGCTGGATCGCAAGATTTTTAACGCTTACTTTGCTCGCGCCGGCATTGTCGCCGCTGGCGATGGCGCGATCCATGCAAGCGCGATCCACACAGGAAGGTGGCACGCACTGCCTTCGGCGAAAAACGTCGTCCACAGTAGAGCCTCCGTGCCACGGTTCAGTACCCCAAGCGGAGAAGCCCGCCGATCCATCCAGCGAGACCGCTCGGGCAACAAACGAAGTCTCGGTCCATGCGAGCGAGAGTTGCTGCCAGAATCACGATTGTTGTTCGCGCGTCGGAAGTTCGCAGCAGGACAGGTTCTTTTCTGTTTCTCTCTCCTCTTGCTGTTTGTTACTGGAGCGCTCAACGCTTCCCCAGAATTCGCCCTTAATCGTGAAGGCAGTATTCGCGCCTGAATCCGCCCGGGCTCCCCCTCTCAGCTAGATTCCTCTCAAGTTTCCTGTTGCAAATGTCCTGCAAGGTCTTCCGGACGAGATCTTATCGGTCTACCTCTAAAGACACGTTTACCCTGCGTTGCTATCGATAGGGCAGAAGCGATGCCTGTTTCGCACGATTCGCAAATGTTCGCCAAAACGCGGCAGCTAAGCGCCAAGCTGGCGACGAATCCTGGCGACCAATAAAAGGCAGGCTCTTATGAAATTTATCGAGAAACGCCTCAAGCGCAGACGGGAGCCTATTGCAATGCAGTGCGCCATCAGGTGGCCGTTGGTTATTGCTCTGACGACTGCAGCACTCTTCGCTGGTCGTTTTGCACTCGCATCTGAATTCAGCGCGGTCCGCGGCATAGTGCACGATCCCCAGCACCGGCCGATGCAGAATGCATCGGTCACACTAAGGGCCCGGTCTACCGCCTGGACAAAGAGCGCGACCACCGACGATGCCGGTCAATTTCAATTCAACGCGGTTCCACTGGGAGCATATTCCGTGGTTGTGATTAGCGCCGGGTTCGCGCCCGCCTCGCAGGCGTTGACGATTAACTCCGGGGCTGTTCCAGTCATTCACTTCCAACTGCAACTAGCAGTGAATAACGAAAAAATCAGCGTTACCGCCAGCTCCGACTTCGTCCCGACCGACAGCGCCACCCCGAGCATGCTCATCAGCCGATCGGATATTGCGCGCACGCCCGGAGCCGACCGGACCAATAGCCTGGCGATGATTACCGACTACGTACCCGGCGCCTACGTCACCCACGACCAACTGCATATTCGCGGGGGCCACCAGACGTCTTGGCTTATGGATGGCGTGCCCGTCCCAAACACGAATATTGCCTCAAACGTCGGACCTCAGTTCGATCCGAAAGACATCGATTACATGGAGGTCAACCGCGGCAGTCTGGGCGCTGAGTTCGGAGATCGAACCTACGGCGCCTTCAATGTTGTGCCACGTTCCGGCTTCGAGCGCAATAATCAGGCTGAACTTACCTTGAGCGTCGGCAATTTTTATCAAACGAACGATTCGCTCAGCTTCGGCAGCCACACGCAAAGCTTCGCTTATTACGTCAGCGTGAATGGCAATCGCACTAATCTCGGCCTGCAACCTCCAATTCCGCAAGTTGTACATGACGCCGCGAACGGAGTTGGAGGGTTCGCGTCATTGATCTTCAACCTGGACGCCAGGAACCAGTTGCGCCTCGTGACCTCGCTGCGCCGGGATTACTACCAGGTTCCTTACGATCCAAACTTCGGCGATCTCGAAAGCTCAAACTTCGATAGCAGCGGCCTCCGCGATACCAACCGTGAAGCCGATGCCTTGCTCAATGCGTCATGGGTGCATACATTTAATTCGAAGCTTCTGCTCACGGCGTCCCCGCTCTTTCATCGCAATACCACGAACTACGAGAGCTCGAGGAATGACTATCCCACCGCGACGCGCGATCATCATTCTTCTACTTATGCCGGCGGCCAGGTGAGTTTGGCCGCCAATTCTGCGCGCGACGATCTGCAAGCCGGCGTCTTCGGATTTCATCAGGCCGACTACCAGCGCCTGAGCGTACTGTTTAACTGCCCCTCGAACGGGGATCCAAGTTTTGCCGGCAATTGCGGAGGCGCTCCTTTTGCGGATTCGCAGCCCGAATCGGGCGGCCTGTTAGCATTTTTTGTGGACGACAAAGTGAAGCCTTTTTCCTGGCTGACGCTCTCCGCCGGGGCTCGTCCAACCCACTTCTCGGGCGCGATCAGCGAAAACGCCATCAGCCCGCGCTTTGGTGCAACTGCAACCGTGCCCCGGCTCAACTGGACATTCCGCGCCTTCTACGGGCACTACTATCAGGCGCCTCCGCTCGTAACCGCTTCCGGGCCTCTAGTGAGTTTTTGCTCAACGAACAATTGCGGATTCATTCCACTGCGCGGCGAACGCGATGAAGAGCACCAGTTTGGAGTAACGATTCCGTTTCGCGGCTGGGTGCTCGATGCCGACACGTTTCGCACTCGAGCACACAATTTCTTCGACCATAATACGATCGGCGAATCGAACCTTTTCTTCCCGCTCACGATCCAGGCAGCGTTGATACGCGGGTGGGAGTTCACGCTGCAATCCCCACGCATCGCGCATCGAGCGCAAATTCATCTCGCCTACTCGAATCAGGTGGCTTACGCCGGAGGAAAAATTACAGGAGGTTTGACCGATTTCTCAAGCAGCCTGTGCGGGACCGGAGTGCCCCTCTGTGCCCTGGATCATGACCAGCGAAACACACTCAACGTCGGAGCTGAAATCACGCTACCCCGGCTTTCTTATGCTTCGACCAATGTCTATTACGGTTCAGGGTTCAGCAACGCTTTTCCGCAGCAGTCGCCGTTTGGCGACTACCTCCCTGGGCACACGACGTTCGATTTAACGGTTGGGAAAGATTTTGGTGAGCGCTTTTCGGCGTCGTTAAGTGCAATCAACGTTTCCAATCGTCGAATGGAGCTGGATAACAGTGTCACCTTCGGCGGTTTTCATTGGAATAATCCGCGAGAAGTGTTTGTTCAGGTTCGGTATCGCTTCAAATACTAGGGTGTCGATCTCTACCAGGGTCTCGAGTGTCGGGTTGACCCTGCGGCAGGGCTAAAACGAGAGTTTCTCACCGGGTCGGACGGAGGTTGAACACAGCCTGCGAGGGTCAACTCTGCCCCCGCGTTTGACGCTGTTCGCGTGGGCTCCGTATAATGCAATCGTCCCCACCTGATCACCAAGCTTGAAGTTATTAGGTGAAGAGAGCCGGGCGTCGTGCGCGCTCGCGCGTTCCTCGCGATGGTTTTCAGGTTCCTGTTTGCCGGTCTGCATTCGGACCTGCTTACTTGGTTAGCTTGGGCCGCTTTCAGCATTCGTGATCGACCCCGCGAATTGAGCTTTGAGCCATTTCTACACTCTGAAGGAGTAAAAGGATCCAATGATTAGAGATTTAATGATTAACGAGTTAAACACCTGCAAGTTAAATATTAGCGAGTCAAAAATTTGTAACGCCGTTTGTAGCGTAATGAATAGCAAGATGGCACGCACTGCCGGAACTGTGGTATTCGGTCTGTCCCTTTTCGCATCCGCTCAAACCGCGCCCGCGAAAAGTGCAACGTCCCCAGCCGCTCCAGCTGCCCAAACCGCTCCCGCCAAAAGCACAACTTCCGCGCCCGCTCCCGACGCGCCTTCGGCCGCCGCTGCTTCTCCGACCGTGAAGGCGACTGGCACCAAGGTTGGAACCATTAACATCGAACAAGCGATCTTCGCCTCCAATGAAGGCCGCCGCGAATTCGAAGTTCTGAGCAAGAAGTTTGAGCCGAAACAGAATGAACTCAAGGGTTCAGCCGATGAGATCGACAGCCTGAAGAAGCAACTCAACGCTCAACAGGACAAATTAAACGAAGAAAGCCACGACAAGCTGGTGAAGCAGATCGAAGCGAAGCAGAAAGTATTCGACCGCTCCACGCAAGACGCGCAGGAAGACTTTCAGAATCAGCAGGGCGAAATCGGAAACAAGATTCTCACGAAGATGGCTCCGATGATCGTCAAATTTGCCAGCGAGAACGGATACGGCATGATTCTCGATACGTCACAGCAGTGGCCCAGGGGACCGGTGATCTGGTACGGTCCGGCCGTCGATATTACGCAACCGATCGTCGAGGCATACAACGTGCAATCTGGCGTTCCCGCACAGCCTGCGGGAAGCGCGACGCCGAGAGCCGCGCGACCTGCCGGCACCGGCGCGAAACCGGCTACTCCCGCACCGAAGACTCCAACCAGCACGCCTCCGAAACCATAGACCGGCGACCCGCGCCGGTGGGCGAGACAATTTCCGGAAATTTCAGGGCCGCGTGCAGACGCGGCCTTTTTTTTGCAGCCCAAAAACTCTCGCCCGCCCTAATGGACCAAGCGTCCGCAAACATCCCGCCCCGGGCGTCAGTAGACGTTACTATCGGAACCAGCTTCGGAACCGGCTAACGGCTGCGGAGCGCGGTCCGGTCACTATAATCGGCTACGTGCACGCTGCCCGCCCTGAAATGTCGAAGATACCGGAACGGCGCTCGCTCATCCTTGACGGGCGAACCTGGGCTGAAGTTTCGCTTAAAGCGCTCGGCGAAAATTTTCATGCCGTAAAGAAGCACGTCGGCAACGATGTAACCGTTTGCGCCGTAGTAAAGGCCGACGGGTACGGTCATGGCGCGGTTGAATGCGCTCGCGCTCTCGAATCGGAAGGCGCGCAATGGCTCGGTGTAACTGATGCGGCTGAAGGTTTGGCGCTGCGCAGAGCCGGAGTCACAGTTCGCATCCTGCTGATGACGGGAATCTGGAAAGGCGAAGAAAGCTCCGTCATCGCTGAGAATCTCACCCCAACTATCTGGGAACCCTGGCATATCGACGCGCTTGAGCGTGCCTCCCGATCGGCTTCGATGGCTTCGACACGCTTGCCCGTCCATCTGAAACTCGATACTGGAATGAACCGGCTGGGCGCGTCAAAAGAGATGCTGCCTAAAATTTGCGAAATGCTGCTCGCAAGCAGGCAGCTGATGCTTGAAGGAGTCAGCACTCATTTTGCTTCGGCCGAAGTACTCGACGCCGAAGACGCCGTTCGCCAGATGCAGCGATTCGAAGAGGGTCTCGCTGTTCTGAAGAGCTACGGATTACATCCGGCGCTTGTTCACATGGGGAATTCGGCGGCGATGACGGCGCGTCCGGAGACGTGGAAGACGATGGTGCGGCCAGGAATTGCGCTGTACGGATACTCGCTCCCATTCACGCGAAATGCGAAACAGTGTGCTGTTCCGGAGCTAAAGTTGCGTCCCGTGCTTTCATGGAAGACCCGCGTGCTCTCGATAAAAGAAGTTGCGGCAGGGGAAGCCATCGGCTACATGGGCACCTACGTTGCGAAAGGGAATACCCGGATCGCGGTGTTGCCCGTGGGATATGCGGACGGCTATCCGCGGCTTCTTTCCAATCGTGCGCGGGTACTCGTCGGCGGCGATTACGCTCCCGTGGTCGGGCGCGTCTCGATGGACCTGACCATCGTCGATGTCAGCCACATTCCCGGAGTTGCCGTCGGAGATGAGGTCGTGTTGATCGGAGCCAGCAACGGCAAGATTGTTGACGCGGTGGAACTCGCGCAATGGTGCGAAACAGTTCCGTACGAGATTTTGTGCGGCTTGTCGCAGCGAGTGCCGAGAGTTTACAGCTAGAATTCACAGCTAAGGTTTAGGCCGTGCGCCAGCACTGCTCAGCCGCTGAAATCGACCGTTAAATCTCGCAAAGTCGCCAGACTCATGCCTTCTGCTGTATTTCTATTAGCAGATGTCTTCGCCCTACGCCAAATGGATGTACAAATGGGAGACTCGGCTCACGTCCGTCGACAACAACCGTGTCGTCCGCCCCTTGGATTGGGGGCTCGACTGGACCCATGCATGGCCCGGTCGCAATGGAGGTCCTTCCGGCCCAGATTCGCGCGATCTTCTGGAATATTTCTCGCGCTTCAACGACCAGATCATTCGCGACAGCGATAATTTTTATTCTTACAAGACGCCGACCGATTTTCGGCTGGAGCGCCGCGAAGTTCAGGTCTTCAGCACCCGCGAAACTCCCAACCCGAAACTGGAAGAAAAAGTTCGCGGCACCCATGCCGATTTTTTGCGCTTCACCTCCCCTGTTGCAACGCCCTTCCCGGAAAACAATCTGGTCAACGCGCGCTGGTTCCCGGCCTCGGGGCGGCGCGCTGTCGTGCTGCTTCCCCACTGGAATTCGGATGCGCTCGCCTACAACAGCCTCTGCCGCATGCTGAACTGGATGGGCATTGCGGTGCTCCGGCTCTCCCTGCCCTACCATGACATCCGCCGTCCCGCGGAAATCGACCGCGCCGACTACGCCGTCTCGGCCAATATCGGGCGCACGCTCGATTCCGTGCGGCAGGGAGTGATCGACATCCGCTGCTGTCTCGATTGGCTCGAATCGCAAGGCTATTCAGAACTTGGGATCGTGGGCACGAGCCTCGGGTCGTGCTACGCCTTCATCGCTACCGCGCATGATCCGCGCATCAAGGTTGCAGCCTTCAATCACGCCTCCACTTACTTTGCCGACGTCGTCTGGCATGGGCAGTCGACGCGGCATATCCGCCAGGGCCTTGAATCTGGAATCGACCTGGACAATCTGCGCCAAGTATGGCGAGCCGTCAGCCCCATGGTGTATTTCGACAAGTTCTCGCGCTGGCCTCGTCGCTCGCTCATTATCTACGCCAAATATGACATGACTTTCTTGCCGGAATTCTCAGAGCAGGTGGTTGAGCAATTTGAAAAGCACAACCTCGATCACAAGGTTGTCGTGCTGCCTTGCGGGCATTACACGCTTGGGGAAACCCCCTATAAATATATGGACGGATGGCAGCTCGGTAATTTTTTGCGGACCGCCTTTCACTAGCGGTCTCCCGCTAGCGGTTAAAAGATCGCCGACAAAAGATCGCCGTTAGAAGATCGTGTCAAAAGATGTCTTATTTTTTTACCGTGATCTGGTCGGCGATCTTGTCGTATTCGGCTTTCGGCAGAATGCGGCGCTTGAGCAGTTCGCTCGGGTCGCTGTAAGGGCGCCCCGCGATGATGCGGTCGGCTTGGCCTTCGGTCAAATCGGGCAGGGTCACCAATTCGTCTTTCGACGCAGTATTCAGGTCGTGAGTCTTATTGCGGCTCCAGCCCTCGCGGATTCCCTGGGCTACCGCCTTCGCATCACTCTTCACCTCCGCGGTGGTCTTCGCAGTCTGTTCGCGCAAATCCTGAGAATTTTGCTGTTGGCAGGCCGTGAGCACCACCAGCAGCGTAAGACCAATCGAGGAATTCATTTTGCGAAGGATCATTTGTTGGCCCTCGTGTTAACTCTCGTGTTAGCTCTCGTTAAGTTTCCATTAGGATGATGACCCGGTGGGGCCGGTTGGCCGGTGGGTTCCGTCAAAATTCCCAAAAGGGAATCGGGCTTACCCGCCCGTGGTTAACGACTGCTAAGGATTGCTAGCGCCTTCCGTTACTTTTATCGCCCGCTGTAATGCTGGTAGCCTCTAAAAATGGCGCTCGAGATCACCGCCAACCCCTCCCCGTCTTACCTTAGCCCGCGCCGTGCCGCGCGCTACAAGCTTGACGTACCCCTCAGAGTTGTCTTGCAAAAGGATGTCACCGTCCTGATTCGCGAAGGTCGCGGTACGGAACTGAGCCAGCTTGGAATGTGTGTCTGGGCGCCAGTCGAACTGAAAATAGCGGAGGAACTTGGAATCGAGTTTACGATTCCGTTTTCCGGCGAACCCATCCGCGTCTCTGGCGTGGTCCGCAACCGCAAGGGCTATCGGTATGGCTGCGAGTTCATCCCGGATAACGAAGGCGAGCGCGCGGACGTCGCCCGGCTATTGCAGGTTCTGCAAACTTTTGCCGGTGAACCGGCCTGAGCACCGCAACTCGTCTTAAATGCCGGCAAAACTTAAAACAGGATGAACTGCGCTCGTGCAGTTCATCCCATTCAAGCTGAACCCGAAATCAAAGATGATGCAGCTCTTTGATTCGGTTCGCCGACTTGCCTGCCGGACCCGTTGGAGACGTAGGTTTGACGACTCCCTCGGCCGAGACCTTACGTTGGCTCGACGGAGTCAATGTCGTGCCCGCGATGTGAGTGAATGGGACGGTCTCCGCGAAGGTAGGCAGATTCTTGGCTCTCACATGCGTGACCGCTTCGAAACCGGAAGCGAGTTTGATCAGCTTCGGTTCGCTGAAAGCCGTGCCGAAGAAACTGATGCCCATCGGAGCGCCAAAAACCATTCCCGCCGGAACTTGCACTATGGGATAGCCTTCGGGCGCGGCAAGGCCGGAGGTCCCGAAGATGAAGTGATCGCCGTAGATCAGGTCGGTCGTCCACGCCGGGTTGTCGGTCGCGCTGACGACCGCATCAAGGTGGAACTGGCTGATGGCAGCATCAATCCCGTTCACTCCAGACGCCTGATCGATCGCGAGGGCCTGGTTGTAGGTCATTCCTCCGAAAGCCGACTGCGGATCATTCGGCCCATGCGCCAGCGAAGCGCAGAACTCCCAAAGATCCTGACTAAAGAACGGCATCTCTTCGGTGGCGTGCGTGTTATTGAACGCGATGCCATCAACCAGCGTTTTTCCTGCCAGTGGAACCCCGACTCGGGTCGCAAGATAGTTCCGCAAGTCGTTGCGGAAATCAAAACACAGCACCAGCGTCTCGCCGGTGGCCGATGGGAAAGTGAAACCCGCAGCGTCAAGGTCTATGACGCTAGCTCCAGCTTTGGTTAAATCAGCCACTGCATTCTCAAATTGTGCAAGCACCATGGGAGGCGTCGGAAAGTTCGGATCGAAGCCATTCAATCCCGCGCGCGTAACGCCTAGGACGGCGCCCTGCAGCCCGTTTCGATCCAGGAACTGCGTGTAGTCGGTGGGAATGTTTTTCGGCCGATTGAAGCGCCCTTGCCAACCGAGCGGTACGCCTGCAGTCGCTGGATCTCGTCCGTCGAAGGTGCGGCTCTGCACGACGCCAAGTGCCGCTGCGGCGTCACCGACTGTTCGGCCATGAGGACCAAAGGTGTCCTGGGTGTGAGAGATAGGCACAATGCCAGCCCGGCTGGTCAAGCCAACCGTTGGTTTGATTCCGACAACTCCGTTGGCGTTCGCAGGGCAGACAATGCTGCCGTCAGTCTCGGTTCCAAACGATACCGCCGCAAAATTTGCCGAGACAGCCGCTGCGGAACCTGAACTGGATCCGCAAGGATTGCGATCAATGCCGTACGGATTATTTGTTTGACCGCCCCAGCCTGACCATCCGCTGATTGATTCGAACGATCTAAAGTTTGCCCACTCCGAAAGGTTCGTCTTCCCCAAAATTACTGCGCCACCGGCGCGCAGATTTGCGGCCACCGTCGAGTCCATCAACGCCGGCCTGCCCACTAGCCCGAAAGAGCCTGCGGTTGTCTGCATCATGTCGCCCGTATCGACGTTGCCTTTCAGCAAAACAGGAATTCCGTGCAGCGGACCCAAAACTCTTCCTTGTCTGCGCAGTCGGTCCGCATTGCGGGCCATGTCCAGGGCATCGGGATTCAACTCCAGCACAGAATTCACACCGGGGCCGTTCTGGTCGAGCGCGATGATGCGGGCAATGTACTCTCTCGTCAATTCTTCGGAGGTAAGTCGCCCGGCGGACATCTCTTGTTGCAGTTGAGCAACCGTCTCCTCATTGTGGGACGTAGGCACACTGCTTGACGGAGCAGTCTTTGCAGGTGCTGCGGAGAGTGGTAGGGCGAACAGAGCCAAAAGAACGAGCGGCGTCAGGGCTGGGATTTTCATTTCGATTCTCCTTGAAAGATCGATGAAAGGTCGGTGGAAAGCCGGTGCATGACCGGTGGAGACTGGTGCAAGACCGGTGAAAAACCGACGCCGCTCATGGTGCTAGCAGGCCGAGCGAAAGTCAAGCGCTTCGTGGGGTCGCCTTTCAGCTTTGCTTCGCCTGAACGCCTTGCCTATATTGAGTTCCGTGGATCTTGGCTGATTTGTTAGCGCAGCCCCCTCGATTGTAAATTTTCTGTCTCCCGCTGAATCGCTGTGTGGGGTTGATCGAGAATTGTGAGAACCGTTCACAGAAATCCTCTCCATGAATGCTTCCGCAACCACTCTCAGGCAGTCGCGGACAAGAGTGTCTGCCCCACAGTAAAATGATGGCCGGTGTCTCCTATGAAAAATTCCGGCATGTCCCGTCCGCTCTACGAAGTTGACCCGCAGATTGCCAACGCTATCGACAATGAAGCCCGCCGCCAGCACGAGGGCTTAGAACTGATCGCTTCAGAAAATTTTGTCAGCGAGGCAGTTCTTGAGGCGGCCGGTTCGGTTTTCACAAACAAGTATGCCGAGGGATATCCCGGCAAGCGTTATTACGGCGGATGCGAATTTACCGACGTCGTAGAAGAGTTGGCGCGTGAGCGGGCGAAGAAGCTTTTCGGGGCGGAGAACGTGAACGTCCAGCCGCATTCGGGGTCGCAGGCGAACCAGGCAGCCTACTCGGCGATTATCAAGCCCGGCGACACGATTCTAGGATTGAACCTTGCGCACGGCGGGCACTTGACTCATGGCCACCCGCTGAATTTTTCCGGCAAGACCTACAAGATTGTCCCCTATGGCGTCACCAAAGAAACCGAAACGATCGATTACGACGACCTCGAAAAAATTGCCACCGCTGAAAATCCAAAGCTCATTATCGGCGGCGGCAGCGCCTATCCTCGAATCATCGATTTCGCTCGCATGCGGCAAATCGCCGATAAAGTGGGGGCTCTCTTCTTAGTAGACATGGCGCACTTTGCCGGCCTGGTCGCCGGAGGCGCGCATCCATCGCCCGTTCCGCACGCTCACGTCGTGACTTCGACCACGCACAAGACCTTGCGGGGGCCGCGTTCGGGAATGATCTTGAGCAAGCAGGAGTTTGCCGCAGCCATCGACAAGACGGTCTTCCCGGGAATGCAAGGCGGGCCTCTCGTCCATATCATGGCCGCCAAAGCCGTCTGCTTCCTTGAGGCTTCGCAGTCGAGTTTCCGCGAATATGCAAAGCAGGTCGTCGCGAATGCCAAGGTCATGGCCGAAACGTTGGCGGCCGAAGGCTATCGCATCATCTCCGGCGGCACCGACACTCACCTCATGCTTGTGGATGTATTCGCCAAGGGCATGTTCGGCAGCGAGGCCGAGAAAGCGCTGGGCGAAGCAGGCATCACGGTGAATAAGAACGCGATTCCGTTCGATGCCAATCCACCAATGAAGCCGAGCGGCATTCGCATTGGCACGCCAGCGATTACCACGCGCGGCATGAAAGAAGGCGAGATGCGGCAGATCTCGCATTGGATCGCCGAGGCGCTCAATCACCGCAACGACGCTGCCGTGCTCAGCAAGATTCGCAAACAGGTGCTCGCCCTGGCGGAGGATTTTCCTCTATACGCCGACCGCCGGTTAAAGGCCCAGGCCGAACTCCGCGCCTGAACCATGCCCCGCGTCTGTGTGGAGCGGCGAAGGCCGGTGCTACCCGCACGTCCCCCTGTCCACCACTACGACAGATCTGTGAATATGGAATTATCTGTGTCTACGGCCGCCTCTGTGGTTAAATCCATTGGTGAAAGTCGCTATCGATATCCGTCGCATGACGGAATTCGGAGTCGGTACCTACATTCGCAATGTGGTGCGAACCCTGGCTCGGCTGGATCAGAACAGTCCGTATTTCTTGATCGGGTCGCCGGCCAAAGTTGAAGAATGCGGCCCTTTGCCTGCGAATTTTCATACCGTCCCGCTCGCTGGGCGCGACAATACCATAAAAGGCAATCTGGAATTCCGAGCCATCGTCCGGCGGTTGCAATGCGACCTGGTTCACATACCTCATCTCTTCTGGATTCCCAAGGGCCTCGGTTGCCCCTACGTTCTCACCGTCCACGACCTTCTCGAGCACATGTATGGATCGCGCAACGCGTCTTCCATGCGGCGCAGCCTTCACTTTTATCTGACTCGGCGGGTGCTGAAGAAAGCGGCGCGCGTTCTCGCCGTCTCGCAATTCACCAAGAGCGAGATAGAAAAGTTGCTTGCGATTCCGAACCAGCGAATCGAGGTTGTTTACAACGCGATCGATGAGCGTTTTCTTCACGGCCATGCTACCGATGCCGACCGCGAAATGATTGCGCAACGCTATCTCGTAAATTATCCATTCATCTTGTATGCGGGCGCGATTCGTCCGCACAAAAACGTCGTCAGAATCATCGAAGCGTTTTCCGCGCTGAAAAGCGAACTGCTGAAGCAGACGCTGGCAGAAAATCAGTTTCATGATCTAAAGCTGATCATTATCGGGGACGATCTCTCTGGGCATCCTCGGGTGCGAAGAACCGTCGTGCGTAGCGGGGTGCAAAACGATGTGCGTTTCCTTGGATTTGTGCCGATCGATGTGCTGCGAATTTTCTATGATGTCGCCAAGATCTTTGTTTTCCCGTCGCTGTATGAAGGCTTTGGACTGCCGCCCCTGGAGGCAATGGCCCACGGAACGCCGGTCGTAACATCGAATTCGTCGAGCCTCCCGGAGGTTGCCGGAAACGCGGCGGTGCTGGTCAATCCCGAAAACGTTTTCGAGATTCGGAAAGGATTGCAGCGCGTCTTACTGGACCAACCTCTTCGCGCCCGCATGAAGGAATTGGGCTACAAGCAATCGCAGCGATTTTCGTGGACGAGTTCGGTCTCCAGAATTTTGGAAATATATCGCGAAGTTGCCGGCGAGCGCGTCTCCAGGCCTGTTCGGCAGAGGGATGTTGCTGCTCCCGTATAATAAATTTTCCCGATGACCCCCGGCGAACCGCCTAATCCCGAAAAATTTGACCCGAAATTCGAAGCCGCTTTAGAGCGTGTTGGCGCACCGATTCGCAGCCGGCCGGGGTTACTCTCGCGCACACCCTATGCGCTGCTCATCTTATTTGCGCTCTGGGCGATGATTTATTTGTCGGGCCTGTCCCATCCTGCGCTGCTGGACGACGTCGATACCGTACACGCGGAAGCGGCGCGCGAGATGATTCTGCGCCACGATTGGATCACACTGTACGTTAACGGCATTCGATATCTTGAAAAAGCGCCGATGATGTACTGGAGTGTGGCGGCGAGTTACACATTGTTTGGGATCAGCGAGTGGAGCACGCGCTTCCCCCTGATGTTGTTCGTGCTGGCGACCATTCTCTCAACCTACGGACTCGGGCGGTGGGCGCTTGGTGCCGAAGGCGGCTTCGATTCTGCGCTGGTTTTGGCAACCGCACTCGGCCCCTTTTTGTTTACACGCTTTCTGATCCCCGATGTCGCCGTTGGTTTATGGCTGACCCTCACATTCTGGCTCTTTCTGATCACCCTCGAACAACAGAAACCCAAACTGTGGACGTGCTGGACGCTGGCCGCCGTCTGCGCGCTGAACGTTTTGACGAAAGGCCTGATCGGGCTTGTTTTTCCCGTGGGAGCGATCGGACTCTACTTGCTTCTTACTGGAAACCTGCGTCACCTGTTGCGGCTGCGATTAGTTTCGAGCGCGTTCGTTTTTCTAGCCGTCGCGGCCCCCTGGCATGTTTTGGCGTCGCTGCGAAATCCGCCGCAGGGCAATGTGCGAGGCTTCCTGTGGTTTTATTTCGTCAATGAACACGTTCGCCGCTTCTTGAACACGCGCGTCCCTCGCGACTACGACACGGTTCCACTCTTACTTTTCTGGGCCTTGCTGGTTCTGTGGCTCTTGCCCTGGACGGTTTTCATTCCGCAAGCCTTGAAAGAGGTGCCGAAAAGATGGCCTACGCTGCGTTCAAAGCTGACGCGGAGGCAGCAATCATATTCAATCTTCTTTCTGTGGAACCTTGTGATCGTCGGCTTTTTCAGCCTGTCCACTCGTCAGGAGTATTACACCATCCCGGCGCTTCCAGGTCTGGCGTTGCTCGTCGGTGGCTGGTTGCAGCGCGAGCGGCAGTCGAGCGCACAGAGCCCGGAGCGTCGCGCTGGAAAATTATCGTCGACAGTTTTGCTTGTAGTAGCAAGCCTCATCGCAATCGTGGGATTCGCTTTGCTTTTACTTTCCAAGGCCCCGGCGCCGGGCACCGACCTTTCTGATTTATTGAAGAAAAATCCGCAGGATTACGCCTTGTCGTTCGGACATTTTTTCGATCTGACTCCGCAAGCGATGGGAGCATTCCGAGTTCCGCTCTTCGGATTTTCGTTCGCCTTTCTCGCCGGCGCGCTCGCCAACTGGATCTTGCGCCGCCGTGATCAAACGACGCTTGGAAATATTTCGCTGGCTGCGATGGCCGTTGTTCTTCTCGCCTGCGTTCGGGTTGCCTTCGGCATTTTCTCCCCCATCATCTCGTCGAAAGACTTGGCAATGGCGATTCGCGAGCAATACAAGCCGGGAGATCAGATCGTCGTCGCCGGCCTTTATGAAAATGCGTCGACGTTGAATTTTTACACCGGCGTTCCGTTGCACAGTCTCCACGCTCCGGGAGGGAATATGTGGTACGGGACGCAGTTTCCCGGCGCTCCGAAAGTTTGGGAGTCCCAGGATTCGTTGGTGCAAATGTGGAATGCTCCGCACCGTGTGTTCCTGTGGAGCGACGAGGACGAGCCAACGGCTTTACACGGATTAAAAACTTTCGTGATCGCCCGCCGTGGCGGCAAGACCATCTTTTCGAACCAACCCTCGCCAAATCCGCGTTAAATCAGCTTCGCATTTGTAGAGCCTGTCCGCTGTATAGCGGCGCTTACGAACGGTGCGTCAGTCTTCCTTCTTTGAGAGTGAAGGTTTCGCCCCGCCAGCGAATCTGGTTTCCCATAAAACTCGCCGCCCACACCAGCGGCGCCAGCAGGTCTCGAAGCGGCAGGAGCCAAATGTTTCGCACAAAACTCGTATCGCCGAGAACGAGGCTGGCCGCCGCATATCCCGTCGCGAGACGAGCCACGGCCGTCATCGCAAACAGACCCCAAGCCCAGAGCGCTCCGCCGGAAATGATGACGGTCGCCAGCGACCAGGGCAAACCGAAAGTCAACAACGTGCCGGTGTATCCCCAGCGTCGGACGTCTCGAATAGTTCGAGCCCACCGCAGCTGGTGCGAGAAAAACTGTCTGAAGTTATAGGGCGGCAAAAATGTTTCGACCACTGAGGCGCCGAGTTCAACTCTTTTTCCCGTCGCGGCGATACGGCGGCCAAGTCCATAGTCGTCGGCAAGGTAGTCGAGCAAGCTTTCGAATCCTCCGGCTGCGTGCAAGTCGGCGCGGCGAAACGCGAGCGTCGAGCCCAATCCGAAACGCAGCTTTCGCTCGAGGAATCTGGCCGTCAGAACTCCCGGCACAAAATCGGTGCTGATGCTGAGGGCTTCGAGGCGCGACCCGAGAGTCCCGCTCGGCACTCCGTAATAAAGACAAGTGACGAGCCCGAGCGCTTCGTCGCCAAGAAGGCTTGCGAGGCCGCGCAGATAATCGGCGGGAACGCGAATGTCGCTGTCATTCACAACCAGCACATCATGGTGCGCGCTGGGCAGCATCTGCACCAGGTTGCTGACCTTGGTATTCGTACCCAGCCTTCGCTCGCACACGACCAGTTCGATTGCCTGAGCCGGATATTTTTCTTGAAGCCGTCGAACCACTTCAACCGCAGGATCGTCGCCATCGCTCACGCCGAAGATGAGCTGGACCTCCGGATACTTTTGCTCGCAGTGGCTGCTGAAACACTCCCAAGCATTTGGGTCGACGCCCTTGAGCGGCTTCAGGATGGAAACCGGCGGCAGTTCCTCGTCAGCCGGTAAAGGCCGCTGCAATTGTTTTTGTCGGTCGCGAAGAAAGCCGCCGATGCCGAGAGCCGACAAAAAATAGAAGACCAGACTGCTAAGAGTTCCGAATGCGGCGGCAGCTCCGAGTATTTTCGCCAGTGGCAAGGCTGTCATTCCAGGCTGTCATTCCAGACTGTCATTCCAAAGACTGTCATTCCAAGATTTCAAGGTTCAATTGCGAGCGCGGCTATTCTAGCAGTCACGATCCGACCGATTTTCCGGGCAACCCGCAGAGCACCGGACAGCGGCGTCCTCCCTCCACGTTATAATCATCAGGTTGGCAGCCGGACCGGACGGTCGCTCGTTGCTTTTTTCGAAGAGCTGCGGGAGGAAAGTCCGAACTCCGCAGAGCAGTGTGCCGGATAACGTCCGGGAGGGCCGGTTCAAGCCGGTTCGACGGCAAGTGCCACAGAGAACATACCGCCCGGGCCGCAAGGCCCAGGTAAGGGTGAAAAGGTGCGGTAAGAGCGCACCGCCGCGGCAGTAATGCAGCGGGCAGGGCAAACCCCACACGGAGCAAGACCAAATAGGGAGGGATTTTCTGGCGAGCCCTCGGGCCAGTCAGAAAAGCGTGTCGGCTCGATGCGCCACAACCTCCGGGTAGGTCGCTTGAGCCCCGCAGTAATGCGTGGCCCAGAGGAATGACCGTCCCGCGGCAGCAATGCCGCGGACAGAATTCGGCTTACAGGTCCGGCTGCCTACAAACTGGATTTGTTTTTCTGGTTTAGGTTTTTTGGCTTCTGCAATTGTGACGGAGACACGAACCGGGCTACGAATTTTGAAGCACTTACGCACATAGGCTTCGGGCTACTACACATTCTTATGGCTTTGTATTATTCACGATTTTCTTCCTACCCTTCCCCGCTTTCTTCCGGTGGTGCTTAGCCCAACGAGCTTTAGCGGCGTTCATCGCCTGCCGTCTTTTGCCTTCACATTCTCATTCTGGCGACGACGTTCCCCCCCAAGCTCGGAGAAATATTTAGACAACTGCTTGCTAATATTGGTCTCGTCGTCAATGACTCAGACCAACTTGTGGCAGGTGCAGGTCGTTCACTAATATCGCGCGCGGGGACGTGTGTGCAGATGAAACTTGTCACACGCTGCGAGCGATTTTGGTATTGCCAGCACGTCGTTGAAAGCGGACAATCTTGGCTCGCCGCCGGGAGGTAAGATGAATATCTGCTTTCGCATTCTGATAGGAGCACTCGCAGTGTTTCTGCTCGCCGTTACCGCCTTTTCTCAGCCAGAGAAAGGTTCGTCGGACGTCGGGTTGAACGGTGCGGTTCTGATTCCTCACACCTCTCCCGGTGATACCATCGGTCTCGTAGATCTAACTTATGGCTATTACTTTCGAGCCCATGACTTAGCTGGACTAAATACTGTCACAATCTTTTCGAAGAATGTGCAGGACGTATATGTGCTAGGCCGCTATCGCCATCTTTTCTCCACCGGCAATTCTAAAATTTTCCCCTTCGTCGGTGGCGGCGGAGGCATCAACGTTTTCTCATCGACTGTGTCTTCTGTACGTCATTGGGGCCTTGGGAGCGCGGAAGCAGGCTTAAAGTTTTTTACGAGTCGTCGGACGGCGTTTGAGGTTACCTACGACCTTGCGTACGTTAACGTCAAGAACGGGAGTTTCAGCCAAAACAGTGTTAGCGCAGTTACCTTCGGGTTCACGTACGGCTTTGGGGGGAAGCGGAGTGAGACTGAACAGCCAGTAGATACTCCGCGGCAAGATGCGACCCCTCTGGGAACCCCCTCGGTACAAGGCCGAGCGCGCCGGGGCTTACGCCCAGTGGCGCCCCAGGCACCACCACCCGCCTCCCCTTCACCCTACCAAGGAGAGTTAACGCAAATCGCAATTCTGGGATTGGCAGTATCCTCGAAAGGATCGGAAGGGGTTGTAATTGTCGACGTTTATGGGGGCAGTGCCGCAGACTTGAAGGGAATTAGACCAGGAGATGTTATCAACGGGATCGACGGAAAACCGGTAAAGGATGCAAAGCAACTCGCTGCCGAGCTTTCGGGTCGAGCCGCTGGCGAGGAAGTTCGAGTTGCTTTTATGGTTCGGGGGTACTGGCAAACCGAAGCAACTTTAGTGCTCGGAGCACAAAGGTAAAAGTGCGGGAACTGAGCGGTAACTTCGTGTGAATGCTTGACCGGGTGAAACACAATGGGACGAAATATGAACCTCCGGCTGGACGAGCCTCGCTTCTAGCGAATACGGCCAAGCTTCAGCTCGTACGACCGCCGGATTAGCCCCAGCAGACCGTTTAATTCTTCCCAAGTGTGGACGGTTGCTCTGCTGTAGTTCGGGTTTCGGCCATCGCGAAGGCCAGAATGATTTAGCTTGTCGGGGCCGCCATAGAAGCTAACCCCTATTCCACCTGGCTGCCTCTTCAGCAGATACGGCACGAAGACGAAATTTGGTGAAACGCCCACGCCCCGCCCAGAAAAAGACTTGAACGCTCGAGTGTCAGGCAGCTTAAAGGATTCATCAACAAAACGCTGCGCGAGTTCTATCGACAGGATTGGAAACCCGGGAAAATTTTTCCTGACATCGAACGCGGTAGATGGCACAGTCATGTGGACCTCCTGTTCACTGCTTGCTGAGCCTTTGCCGCCCCTTTCAAGGAAGTGCTCCGTGATTACACCTGAACAGAGAGCGGCGGCATCGACATTTCGCTTTTTGGCTTCCGCCCAAATTTGTTGACTAATTTTGTCTGGCAACACGACATTGAGCATTTTCATATTACTATTGTGATACGGTATCGATACCATGTCAATGCGCTCGTAGCGCTCGTTATGCTAGTCGCGATGTTGGTAGCTCTGCCTGTTCTGCTTTACTACACCGTCGAAAAGCCCATGGTTCGAGCCGGCCTTCAACTGGTAGCGTGGCTCGCATCGCGAGCGGCTAAGCGAACGGCGCAGGCGAGCGCAGTTCCCACTAACTCTCCGCTAACTGGACTGGAGTTGCGCCAGACCGACTTGCCGCGCCGAAACGACCGGTAATTCTATATACATCAGTGACGCAAAGAGCGAGACCTTTGCTAAAACTGCGTTCAGTCCTTGGTCTCTGACGAGCCATAGCAGCCACATCCGGGTTCGCCCCGCGGAACTTTCAATTCGTTACACTAATTACACAGCCAAATCAGTTGTGAGCAAACCACGCCATTCCGAGCATTCCCACAAGGGCCGCAATCTTCTTATTGGGCGGTTGACCATGCATCGCGATGGCTACGGCTTCGTGATTCCTGAGGCAGACTCTCTCGAAGAAAGTCTCAAAGGGCGTTTGGCTGGTGACGTTTTTGTGCCGCCGCACGCCATCGCATCGTCAATGCACGGCGACCGCGTGCTCGTAGAAGTTTCGAATGTCCGCAACGATGGGCGTGCCGATGGACGAGTCATCAAATCGCTTGCCCGCGCCCATCCGACGGTCGTGGGAATTTTTCACTACGGACCTCGCCACAATTACGTCAAGGCGATCGATGGAAAAGTTACCCAGGAAATCCTCATTCCGCCGGGGAAGGAATTCCCGCAGGCCGAGCAGTCAGGCGACGCGTCCGGGGCAACGCAGAAAAACGCGGCAACGCAGAAAGAGAAGAGCCGGGATCGAGTGATCGGCAAAGAGGCTGCCGTCCACGGCGACTGGAAAGATTTGGAAGGCCTCGTCGTCGATGTGGAAATTACAGAATGGCCGAGCGCCACCCAGAATCCGCGCGGCCGCGTCATCGAAATACTTGGCGATGAGAATGACTTTGGAGTGGACGTCGAAGTCATGATCCGCAAGTTTCACCTGCCCCACCGGTTTCCTTCAGAGGCGGTTGACGAGGCGCGAGCGATCGATCCTGAAATTCCTGCTGCCGCATTACGTCGCCGCCGCGATTACCGCGAACTTCCTATCGTGACCATCGATGGCGAGACGGCCCGCGATTTTGACGATGCGGTTCACGTTCGCCAACTTCGAAACGGCAACTATGAACTGCAGGTGCATATTGCGGACGTGGCGCAATACGTCGCTCCCGGTTCGCCGCTTGACAGAGAAGCGCGCCTGCGTGGCACAAGCGTTTATTTCCCCGATCGCTCCATTCCCATGCTGCCGCTCGAACTCTCGACCGACATCTGCAGCCTGCGTCCGAACGTAGATCGCCTCGTGCTCTCCTGCATTATGGAGATCGATCATCAGGGCGAAATCGTTGGATACGAATTGAATGAAGGCGTCATCCGCAGCGCCGATCGTATGACGTATACCGCGGTGAATGCTGTAATCGACGCCGAGAGTGAGGGCCACGCCGAGGCAATACGTGACTACGCGAACCAGGTTGAACATTTCGGGCGCATGCGCGATCTGGCGACGATCCTGAATCGCAAGCGCCAGCGTCGCGGATCGATTGACTTCGATCTGCCGGAAGCAATCATCGAGTTTGACGAGTTTGGGTTGATGAAAAGCATCACGCGATCTGAGCGAAACTTTGCCCATCGGCTCATCGAAGAATTCATGCTCTCCGCGAATGAGAGTGTGGCTCACTATCTTGAAACCAAGCAGATTGCTTCGCTTTATCGGATCCACGACAAGCCGGAGGCGAAACGCGTTTACGATTTCGAAGTGATCGCCGCTACCTTTGGTTATTCGCTCGGGGTGGGCTCGCTTCCGATTCACCGCGTGCAGATGAAGGCAGACCGCCGCGCCGCTCGCGGTACCGGCAAACGCACCCGAGACATCGAAGTGCCCAAAGAAGTTCACATCACGCCGCGGATGTATCAAAAACTTACCGACAAGATCGCCGGCAAGCCGGAAGAAAGAATCCTGAGTTTTCTGATGTTGCGCTCGCTCAAGCAAGCGCGCTACTCCGAAGAGAATCGCGGGCACTTCGCGCTCGCCGCCACCTCCTATACGCACTTCACATCGCCAATCCGCCGCTACCCAGATTTAATCGTTCATCGAATTCTGAAACAGGTACTGCGGAAATCGCCGGAACGGCTCGACGAAGAAGTGCCGGTGGGCGTCTCAATGCTCGCGACCGATATGCTCGCGACCAACGCTGGGAATCCGCGCGCCACTCGCCAGCCATCGGGCCGGAAGGACCCGGGCGCCACCCCCTGGTCGAAGCGACGCGACCGGCATGCGCATCAAGAAGCGCTTGAGCCGCTGAGCGGACCAATCTCTCTCAAAGAACTTCACAACATCGCCGACGAATCCAGTCAGGCCGAGCGGCGCGCCGACGAAGCCGAGCGCGGGCTGATGGAGTGGAAAAAAGTTAAATTTATGGAGCGCCGGATCGGCGAAGATTTCGATAGCCTGATCATCAGCGTCACCAAGTATGGCTTTTTCGTTGAACTCACCGACCTCTTCGTCGAAGGGTTGGTCCCGCTGAACACGCTGATTGACGACCGCTACAACTACTACGAAGACACACGAGAGATTATCGGGCAGCGCTCGCGAAAGACCTACGGCCTAGGAGATCGAGTGCGAGTTTTAGTCGACCGCATCGATCCGGTCGAAAAGAAGATTCAATTCGCCGTGTTCGAAGAAAAGCCTGCCCGCTCCCCAAAGAAAAAAAAGGGTTAGGTGAGTGGAGGTAGCGTGTGACGAAAGAATTATGTCGCGGACACCAGCGAACTTCGCCCCTTCAGTCGATTGTCCCGACTCGAACCCATCTTTCTTCCCGCCCGGGTGATTCAGTATTAGTATGGAACGGGAGCCCGCATGCCAGACCTTACTGAAGGTAAGCCCGAACAAAATTCCAATCCGGCCGCCGAGCACGTAGCTAGCGCTCATCAGATTTTAAAAGGTCTGCAAGACAAAATCGGCTCTCATCCGGAACTGGGCGAGGCAATCACCAAATTGGAGATGGCACTCAGCACGCTCGCCCTGAAGACCGGCGGACTGCTGTAGCGGGACCGCTGGCAAACTATTTTTGTAGTCGTCCCAATGTCTTTCTCCTGATGAAATCACTCCCTGGCGGTCCTGCGCGTATAGGGCAAGAGCAAACGCCGGCGTCAATTCCCGCTTTCCATCTTCTTAAATAAATTATTCAGCGATTCCATCCAGGTTGGGTGAGCGAAAATGCCTTCGCGGAGAGCTGTGTACGGTAATTTCCCGATCATGGCGATTTCGATTGCAGACATCATTTCTCCACCCTCCACGGCGAGTACTGCCGCCCCCAGGATTTGGTCTGAATCTCCATCCACGATGACCTTTATGAACCCACGCGTTTCGTCGGTCTCGATGGCGCGAGCGACTGATGTCATCGGCATCTTCGCAATTCGGATGCTTCGCTTTTGAGCTTGCGCCTCGGCTCCGGAGAGACCGACGCGCCCGAGTTGCGGATCGATATAGACGGTGTAAGGCACAAGTCGGCCGCGAGTGGTCGCGTTTTTCTGGTGGAGCATGTTGTCACGAAGAATTCTGTAGTCGTCATACGAAATATGAGTGAAGGCCGGGCCGCCGTTGATATCGCCAAGCGCGTACACTCCACGCGCAGTTGTTTCCAGCCGATCATTAACTTTGATCATGCCGCGTTCGTCTGTTTCGACTCCGGCAGCCGCAAGATTTAGTGAATCCGAATTTGAAATGCGGCCAACCGCGACCAAAAGATGCGAGCCCGCTAATTTCATGGACGCGCCTTCACGCTTTATCTCGAGTTCAACTCCTGAAGGAATTTTGGCGACCCGCTCCGCCCGCGCCTTCAGTAAAATTTCGAGTCCATCCTGCCGCAGAATTTCGGTCACTGCTTCAGCCACATCAGGATCTTCTTTCCCCAACAATTGCGCCGCTGACTGGACGATAGTGACCCGGCTTCCGAAGCGCCGAAACAACTGGCCGAACTCAACCCCGATGTATCCTCCGCCAAGAATCAAAAGGTGCTCAGGAACGGCGTCCAGTTCCATCAAAGAAACGTTGTCGAGCGCGGGAACAGTATCAAGCCCCTCAAGTTTGGGCCGGGCCGCTCGAGTTCCAGCATTGATAAAAATATTGTCCGCTACCAGCGATTGCCGCTCGCCATCATTCAAGCGGACCTCGATAGTTTTTTGGCCAGTAAACCTGGCTTCGCCGAAAATTAGATCGAGGTTTTTCGTCTGCTCAAGATTTCCCTGCGTGCTAGCGCGAAAGCGGTCGATGACATTGCGCTTTCGCTCGCGAACTTTCTTCAGATCAATCGAAATTTCGCCGGTACGCACGCCATAGTCGTTGCCACGACGCGCGAGATAAGCGACCCTTCCGCTGGCCACCATGGTTTTCGTCGGGCTGCACCCTTCGTTGATGCAGGTGCCGCCGATATGCGTCCGTTCGACCAGGGCGGTCCGCCTCCCGGCCTTGGCTAGCTCCACCGAGAGCGGAGTTCCGCCCTGCCCGGAACCGATTATGACCGCATCGTATTTTTGTGAATCAGACATTTCGGAGGAGACATTTCAGATCAAAACATTTCAGGATCAACCATCGGCTCAACCACCAACGGAGAAGAGATAAAGACTGAGCAGGCCGCAAAGATCAGTGCGTCGAAAGTCTAGCCACAATGAGCAAGCCAAGCCCGATCGCAAACAGGTCTTCAGGAATCGCAACCATCACATCGCGGACGTTCAATGCCTTGACGATCCTCTTCCGGGCCTCATAGCCGGCAAACGCCCCTCCGACGGCGCCCAGCGCCGCAAACACTGCGCCCAGCCAAGCCGCGCCGCCGCACGCGATGCCGATACACGCGCCTGCAAGCAAGCTCATGAAAATTCTGCCGGTGAGGGCCGGTCCTGACGTGCGCGGGGGAGTTCCGGGCAGCGTATCCACGACATATTCCCCCAGCGCTGCCAGCGTGAACAACACGAGGGCAATGATTGAGCCCATGAACTTCAGGTGTGTGCCCGAAAGATCGATCCAGCCGAAGTGAGATGCCCAGGCGACGACCGCAGGCGCGGTCATGGTTCGCAAACCCGCCACGATTCCAATCCCCAACGTGAGAAAAACTGCAAGACCTGAACTAACCAAAAAAACTGTAAGGCCTGAACTCATAGCGATCTCTCAATGCGGTATCTCAATGCGATCTCTCAATCCACCCCGAAGATCGGACGCGGAGTTGCCTCTCCCGCTAAGGCATGCATTGATTCTGCACGTTAGCTAACGCTCTTAGACGCAAAAACTCGCCAACGCGAATCGCAGATCGCATCTGCTAAGATTCTTCTTCATCGTTGGCTTCATTGCTTTTGTTTCATCACTCTTGGCGCCTGCCTAGGAAGTCCCGCCCCATGTCAAGCAGCGAAAATACCGGTAATCCCAACCCGACCGCACGCACAAAAGTTGTCCGGGAACCGCAACGCGCAGTATACGACCGCGACCAAGTCAACGCGATTCTGGATGAAGGTTTCATCTGCCATGTCGGATTTACCCTGGACGGGCAGCCCTATGTGATCCCTACGTCCTACGGGCGCGATGGCGATGTTCTCTACATTCACGGCTCGGCCGCCAGCCGCATGCTGCGAAACCTCGATAAGGGCATTAGGGTATGCATCACGGTTACGCTGCTCGATGGATTGGTGCTGGCTCGTTCCATCTTTAACCATTCGATGAATTACCGGTCCGTGGTTGTTCTGGGCACCGCCACGCTGGTGAGCGAGCCTGCTGAAAAACTTGCGGCGTTGCAAGCCCTCACTGAGCACATCATTCCTGGTCGATGGGACGACTCACGGCAGCCAAATGAAAAAGAACTGAAGGCAACGTCAGTGTTGCGATTGTCAATCACTGAATTTTCTGCGAAGTGTCGCGTCGGCCCTGCTATCGATGATGAAGAGGATTATTCGTTTCCGACCTGGGCCGGGGTCATTCCGCTGGAAGTACAGTCGCGAGAGGCGATTCGCGATCAACGTTGCGATCGCAATTACCCAGCCTATCTACAAAATTACGCGCGCCCCAAGAAAAGCTAGCAAGTGCAAGTGCAAGACTGTCCGCTTGCGCGCTATGTCAGCAGCAGCAACTTGCCCGTAGTCTTGCGGCCTTCGAGATCGCGATGCGCCTGCTGTGCGTCGGCCAGCGGATAGGTGTGCGCGACTCGCAGCTTTAGTTTTCCCTGGCGAATCATTCCGAGGACTGCTCCCGCGCGTGCCTGCAATTCCTGCGAAGTAATGACGTAGCTATTGAGAGAAGGCCGCGTTAGAAACAGCGATCCTTTTTGAGTCAGCACGATCGGATCGATCGGAGCCACGGCTCCGCTTGAGCCGCCAAAGAGCGCCATCATGCCTCGCGGTCGCAGCACATTCAGGCCTTTTTCAAACGTAGTCTTGCCAACCGAGTCGTACACCACGTCTACCCCTTTACCGTCTGTCAGGCGTTTCGTCTCTGCTTCGAAATCCGATTGCGTGTAGAAGATAATCTCGTCGGCTCCGGCTTCGCGCGCCAGCTTGGCTTTTTCTTCGGTCGAAACCGTGCCTATCACGCGAGCCCCGATGTTGCGCGCCATCTGTACCAGCAGCAATCCGACGCCTCCCGCCGCAGCATGAATGAGCGCCGTTTCGCCCCTTTTCAACGGATAAGTGTCGTGTGAAAGATAGTGTGCCGTCATCCCCTGCAACATCGCCGCGGCGGCATCCCGTTCGCTAACCCCCGGAGGTATCTTCACCAGACGATCAGCCGGCACTAAGGCATATTCGGCGTAGCTGCCGAGCACTCCGGCGTAAGCCACGGGGTCGCCGACGGAAAACTTCACGTCGCCTTTACCGGCTTCATTGGCCGTTCCGGCATCGGAACCGACCGCGATGACTGTGCCCGCGCCTTCTTGCCCGATGACGAGAGGCAGTGGAGCTTTATAACGGCCTTCGCGGTTGTAGACGTCGATAAAGTTAACGCCCGCGGCTTTGATCTTGACTACTACTTCGTTTGATTTTGGTTGAGGAACCGGTAATTCTGCCAGTTCCATGACCTCGGGGCCGCCCGTTCGCCGTATCTGAATTGCTTTCATCTTCGCTTCGATGAACAACAACTCGTGTAGGACTCATCGACGCGCGATTTTCCAGTGCGTCCGCGTTTCGTAGCGTGGTGGTTTGGGAGTGACGTCATGCCCGGCGAGAGGGGCGGCACTGAGGTAATATGGTCGGCCTGTGCCTAAGGTAACTACAGATGCTTGTGTTGACTAGCGTTCACCCAACGATTTTTGCGATATTAACATCTCAACCCTAGAAGCTGACTTGGCAGAATAGACGCTCACTTCGCGTCAGGAGTGGTCGCGGCAACGTTGATAAATATGAGGTTTACTTCCCACCCGTATTTGGCGATCGTTCTCTCCTCCCCACTGGCGGCGGCTTTGCTCGCGACCGCAGGTTGTAGCGGGACGCCGAAGACAGCAAGCGCCAAACCTCCAGCGCGCGCCCAGGCTCCAGCCATAGCGGCCTCAAAACCCGCTCCTCAAACCGCCTCCGGCCCCACGAAGCCTGGCGCACAAAAGCCTGGCGCTTCAAAGCCCGGCGATCAAAAGCATGGCGATCAAAAGACTAGTGCACAAAATTCACAAGCGGCCAGCCCGTCCGCTGTGCAACCGGCTGCCCCTGCCCTACCGCCGGCCACGCCAGTTCAAGCAGCAGCCGATCCAATAACCGGCTTGATCGCCGCTGCCGAGAAGCAACGCCAGTCTGGTGAAGAGAATTTCCAGGCCGGCAACCTCGACGCCGCGAAGCAGGATTACGACGCCGCCTTCAACAAACTGATGCAGAGCGGATTTGACATCCACGCGGATGAGCGCCTGCAACACGAACTCGACCGCATCCTTGAAGGCCTAAACGGAGTCAAGCTCGCGACCCTACCGCAAGGCGACGGAACCGAGGGGCAGAAGTCTGAGCCCGCGCCGATCGATGAAGCGAACGAACTGAATCCAACTGCCGACGCGAACGTCAAAGCGAAGGCCGAAGCCGAGCTTAAAATCACCCACTCCGATTTGCCTCTGGTGATGACCGATCAGGTTGCCGGCTTCATTAACCACTTTTCAGGGCGCGGACGAGGCACTCTTCAGCAAGGTCTCGCCCGCTCCGGACGCTACGAAGATATGATCCGCCGGATTCTGCGCGAAGAGGGAGTTCCCGAGGAGCTCATCTACCTCGCTCAGGCCGAATCAGGATTTCATCCTCTCGCCGTTTCGCGCGCCGGCGCTCGCGGCATGTGGCAGTTCATGGGAAGCCGCGCCAAGGGTTATGGGCTTGAGCGGAACTGGTGGATCGACGATCGCCAGGATCCCGAGAAAGCGACGCGCGCCGCCGCCCATCACCTGAAAGATCTCTACAAAGAGTTTGGGGACTGGTACCTGGCGATGGCCGCCTATAATTCCGGCCCAGGCACGGTGCAGTCTGCCGTCAAGCGCACTGGATACGCGGACTTCTGGGAGCTCTACAACCGCAACGTGCTGCCGAAAGAAACTCGCAATTACGTCCCCATCATCGTGGCCGTCACCATCATGGCGAAGAACCCAGCGCAGTACGGGTTGGATTCTGTGGTGAAAGAAAAACCGATGGTGTACGACACCGTAAAAATCAATTATCCAATCGATCTGCGGCTGGCTGCCGAGTGCGTCGACGCATCCGCCAGCGATCTGCTGGATCTGAATCCAAGCCTGTTGCGCTTGACGACCCCAAAGAACCGTTCCTTCGACCTCCACCTGCCCGTCGGCACCGCTGAAAAATTTGAAACTGCGGTCGCTGCCATTCCCGCCGACAAGCGTGTCTGGTGGCGTTATCACCGCGTGCAGGGAACAGAAACGCTGGCTTCGATTGCCCGCATCTACCACACCACCTCGAAATCCATCGCCGAAGCGAATGATCTCGGCGACCAGACGACCAACGGACTTCTCTCGCCCGACACGCGCCTGATTATCCCCGTGGCTGCAAGCAAGCAGAGCGACACTTCAACTTACGCTCGCGCCACCACGCATTACAAGATTCGCCACGGCGACACCGTCGAATCCGTCGCAGAGAACTTCGGTGTATCGGTAAAAATGCTGCGCGTTTGGAACCGACTGAAAGGCGACAATCTGGCCGGGCGGCGAATTCTGTATCTTCACCTGCCGGTCACCGCGACAAGCGTCGATACACATGTAGCAAGCAATCATTCCAGTAAATCGCCAGGCCGAAAAGCTGGCCTCGCAAGTCACTCGTCTGCGGGCAAGCTACCGCCGAACGCGGAGACTTCGGCTAGCAGTGTTCTGCATCACAAGGTGAAAGCGGGCGAAACGCTCTACTCCATCGCGAGCTCCTACAATACCTCGGTCACAGCCCTCAAG
Source organism: Acidobacteriaceae bacterium (assembly GCA_025361625.1). GTDB lineage: Bacteria > Acidobacteriota > Terriglobia > Terriglobales > Acidobacteriaceae > Acidiflorens. The sequence goes on along the minus strand of JANYKL010000043.1, from coordinate 5,602 downwards.
CGCGACAATCGCGATGTAGCGGTGCTTCGTCCTGGCATGATTCTGTTAGTTCGGGACGTGCGCTAAGCCAAAAGGCACATTACATCCCTCTTGAAGAAACCAGACGCCCTGGGAGCAGGACAAGAATAGAACTCACGTTCGCTTCACAAATCTCTTCCGCAGAAACCCAAATACCACATAGCCAACCACCGCCGCTATCAAGGCAATGCCGAAGTTTGCCGCAGTGAAGACTTCTGCTATCGCCCACGCGAATCCCTTTTGACGGCCCGGTGAAGAGCGTTCGTATGCTCCCATGAGAAGGTTCGCGTAAAAAAGAAAGAGGATGAAGCCTATTTCGATCAGCGCTCGCCAGAGATTCTGCTTCATACCATCTTGGATAGTTTTCGTAAAATCTTCCGCTCAGCGCGAGCAATACATCTCAGGCTAAAGCGGGACCATCTTTCTACTTGCGGCCATTCCTTGTGGCCACTGCCTGCCAATCCACCCGCCCCCACTTACCCCATGAGCAGGCCGCCGTTGACGTTTAGGACGTGACCGGTGATGTAAGAGGCGTCGTCAGAGGCCAGAAAACTCACCGCGCTCGCGACATCTTCGGGCGATCCCACGCGGCCTAACGGGATTGACTTCACCGCAGTTTGCCTGAACTCTTCGCTCAGCGCAGCCGTCATGTTCGTCTCGATGAATCCCGGAGCCACTGCATTGCAAGTGATGTTGCGCGACGCTACTTCGCGTGCCATCGCCATCGTCAGGCCAATCAGTCCGGCCTTCGAGGCGGCGTAGTTCGCTTGCCCGGCCTGGCCCATCTGCCCGAAGACACTCGTGATGTTGATGATCCTTCCCCAGCGCTGCTTAAGCATCGATCCGATGACTTGCTGAATGCAAAGATAGGCGGAGGTCAAATTGGTGGAAAGAACCGCATCCCAATCAGGACGCTTCATGCGCATGACAAGCTGGTCGCGCGTGATTCCGGCGTTATTGACGAGAATATCGATCTTGCCCAGGTCCCCGATTGCCGACTTTATTCCCAACTTAATTTGCTCTTCGTCTCCCACGTCAATGACGTAGGCAGAGGCTTTGCCGCCCGCCTTCGTGATCTCCGCTACGAGCGAGTCAAGCTTCTCGCGGTTGCGCGCGGCGACCGCAACTTGGGCTCCATGCCGCGCCAGTGCAAGCGCGCACGCATGGCCGATCCCTTGCGACGCTCCTGTGATGAGCGCAACTTTTCCTGCCAATTTCATTCTTGCTCCTGGTTACTTACTGTCAGTTCCTAAATTTTTTGCAGGGAATCGAGGATTATAACCGCCGGGAGCGATCGCAACCGACACATGCTGTTTTCCGACCCACAAACTAAGCGGGGCACGCAGATCGACTGGACTCGATCTCGCTTAAAAGCTAGCGGCATCGCTCAAGGGGTGCCCGGATACACGTCGCTACATGATTGACGATGGCGCCGAAGGAATGCAGGCTATGTTTCGTCAGGCGGTGGTACAGGACCGAGCTAGGCGCGTGGTCTACAGAATGTCTTGACCGAACTAGCGCCACTAACGGATATGCAAGCGCATTCTTTGCGAGGTGGGATCATCGAGTCTTAGCGCTGTCATGAAGGCGACGACTTCCGGCCCCAGTTGCAGCTTTCGCTTCGAGACTCCATCTTCCCGCTTGATCTATCCGGCTTGCGCTGCCGCCTTTGCCCGCACAAAAGGCGTCAACGCCTCTTCAATTTTCGCGATTAAAGCGCGTGTCCCGTAGGGTTTCGCCAGAAAGTAAGTCTGCAATTCGGGATTCTCAAGGTCCTCTTCGCAAAGCTGACCGGTGGTGAGCAGAACACTCAGCCACGGCGCTTCCTCTCGCAGGGTCTCTCGCAACTGCAGCCCGCTTGCACCGGGAAGTTCGACGTCGCTCATCACCAGTTCTATGCCAGGAGTTTCGCGGAAGATTTCCATTGCTTCCGAGGCATACGCTGCCGCTAAAACATCGAAGCCCGCGTTCTCAAGGACGAGCTTGGTTGACTGCCGCACTTGCACTTGATCCTCGACCAACAGAATTTTTCTTCGCCGCTTGCCCAGAGTGTAGTTTCTTTGAAATTTCACAGGATCCACCAGGTCTGCCTTCCCGCTGATTTTCTTCTAGCAATCACATCGCCTCGGGAGGATGGAACGTGGACTACGCGGTGAATCTGGCGGTGCAGAAGGCTTGCTCAATTCTCCCGAAACTATTTGGCGGAAAGAATTGTGTGTCTGGGATCGAGCACGATTTTGTGTACCGTGATCGAAGAAGTCATCCGGAAGCCGCTCTCCGCGCCATCTGCCAATACTTCGCCTAAAAAGATGAGTGCTCCTGCGGCGTTCATACCATACACCGGTACGGCGGTTACAAGATCTTCAGGTACGTCCTTTTGTACGATTGAACCGGTGACGGTAGTCACGCCATTCTTCTCATCGATGTGAACATTGCTCGCTTCAATCTCCGGAATCGCGGTTCCGTTAATCCATCCTTCGAGAAACCAGTCCAATTTAGGACGCCGTTCGTACCAAAGCGGGCGCGGCAGGTCTTCCTCGAATGCCTGCACCAATTCTTCTGTACTGATGCTCTTGCCGGCGTACCGCTCGCGCACCTTTCGCAACACTCGAAAGAAAGGCTCGTCAGCATTGGTCACGCTCCCTTTGCGGTCGCCTCGAGACCGGCTTAGAGCCAGGGAATTGTGCGCCGCCGCGGAGTCCCGCAGCATGCACCGCAGCATGTGAAAGAGCCACGTCCCTCTCTCGTAACTGATCGATTCATAGCCGCCGGGAAAGTGCGACGACTGAAGCCTCTGGCCCAATGTTACCGGGCCCGCATCGCGCAAATGCGCCCCTTCCTTGTCCGTGCGGGCGAGATCCCGGCGATAGCTCTCCAGTACCTGTTCGAATTGCAACGGGTTCTGTTGCTCCAGTAGCAAGAGAGCGGAGTAGTTTGAAAGCCCCTCCGCGATCCATTGATCGCGATAGGTCGTCCATAGCACCAGGTCTCCCCACCATTGGTGGGCGGTCTCGTGCACGAGTACTTGATTGTCGAGGATGCTGCGGAGCGAATCCATGTGCAGGTCAAGCCGCTCTCTCGGGCTGAGGAAGGCGTAGCTCGAAAGAAACACGAGGCCCGGCCACCCCTGGCTGAAATCACCTGGCATCTGCGTCAGGGCCAGCGCGCCGTAGGGGTACGGTCCAAACCAGCGCGAGAAATTGGAAATCGCCTTTGCCGCCTGGTCCGCCACTGCCTGCGCGTTGCGAGCGGGAGACGGAGGAGGCGGAACTACAAGCACGGGCTTCGCGGAACCATGGGAAGATTGCGCCTGAATGTCGGGGAAAGGCTCCGCGATCTGAGGCGGCGCTTTGGGAAAGGACTTTTCGACAGCTCGATCAGCAAATGCCTCGACCAACACGCCAGACAGGTTGGCTTGCGCCCGAACGTACTTGCCAAGGTTGAATCCGGCGACCGGAATCGGCCTCTCTGAAATCCATCGCGATACCTTGCCAGTTGGAGCATTCGCCGCATGCTGCGAGCCCGCGGCACTCGCCCCGCTCGCCTCCACATCGCCGTTAGCGGCACTTTCCGGGGACATCGCCTTTCCGGTGGCAACAAGAGTCCATTCCGAAGGATAGCGAAACTCCAAATCGAACCGCGCCGGGCTCAAGCCCAAATTTGGATACCAGGTGCCTCGCTCACCGACCAGCAGCAGCCCGTTACCGGCGTCCGAGAGCACCTCGCCCGCATAGACGAAATCGAGCTTTATCTCCGTGCCCGGCTTTATTCCCTGCGGAAAGACAACCGCGATGAGGTCGTTGCCCCGGCGTTGCAGCTGGGTTCCTTCTCTAGCTGGATTTTGAATGAAGTCGAGCGCATGCCCTTCGCTTTCGACGCTGTTTACTTTCAAGTACCGCGAGAGTTCGAACAACAACGTGCGCTCGCCTCCCTTGCGGGCTCGTACGCTCAACTCCGTCGAAGCGCGCAACATCCTCGGAGGCTCGACGGAAGCGCGAATCCTGAAGCTGGTGATGGTTGTGTCGACCGCGGGCCTTGTTACCGAAGGCGCATTAGGAGAAAAAGCTGTCCAAATATCGAAGTACAAAATGCCATCCCTTACACGGGGCTGGCCAGCCCAAATGGGCTCGAAGGTCGCCGCATCCCAGAAGACTTCAAATGCGCCGAGCTTTGTGCCGATCAGGTGCGCGTGCAGTAACGACGTGAACTTCGGCGCCGTCGCTCCAATGCCTGTCGAAGGAAGAAAGTGGCTAAAGTCGAGCAGCAATCTTAGAGCATCGAACTCCGCTAGCTCCCGAGCCATTCCGTCTGAACGCTTGAGAAAGTCCGATTCTTCAGCAAGGTTTGAGAGAAACGGCCTGAGGTCGGCCGCCGTGTCGTCGTTGAAACGCAAATATCCTGAGGAGAAGTGCTCGACCAGAATTGCCATTCCTGTGAACAGCGTTAGTGATCCGCGCTCCCTGCGGTTTGGAGGGCGCAAACGGATCTCACCTTCGCCCTCGAAGAATGCCCCCGTGATGCGGCCACAAATATCTTCGGTGAAGGCCAGGGTCCCGTCTTCAAAATCGAGGTGCAGATTCGGGCGGTCGATCGACGCTTCTCGAACTTGATAGACCCGTTGCGGATCAAGGCCGACAGATCGAATTCGGGAGTAGAGTGCCGAGGTAGTTTGCGGACAATGCGAATCGCTCGCGGCGGCGAATGACGCGGTCGCCAGAAGCAAGAAAAGAGCCGCCCACCTGGCGTGAACAAAGTCGTACATCCTGGTCAACACTGTACTCTTCTGACGCGCGCTATTTAAGGCGCAGGCCAGAAAGATCCAGAAAGTCGCTGCTGCAAGCGGCCGATGCGCTGGTTGAAATCGCGGCTGAAGCTTAACTCGGAACTGCGCAACAACACCTTGGTCACCTTACGGCAGGCATGCTTGCATTGCTAGAATCAGCCGAGTGCGAGCCTTAGCCATCATTTTCGCCCTGGCGTTCTTTCCCGCCCTGCGGTCGGCTGCGGACGTCATTCATCTCAAGAACGGGCGCACCATCTGGGCCGACGAAGTTCGAAAGACGAAGGATCGTGTCGAGTATCAGCTTGGTGATGACACCTATTCGATCCCTCGTGCGTCGGTCGACCATATCGAGGCGGGAGGCTCCGCACCGGCGCATGCTGCCGGGAGCGCTTCAAACCCTCCGGCTCCCGATATCGCTGCCCCCGAGCCGTCGTTCGCCAATGAGTCGGATGTAGCCGCCAAGGTTATCCGAGACGGCAAGGTCGATACCGACGCCATCGCCAGTCTCGCCCGTTCGGCAAATCCCGACGTCGCAACCACCGCATACTTCCTCGCCGGGAAGCTGGAATCCGATCAAGGGAATTTCCCCCTAGCCAAACGCTACTTCGAAGCCGCGCTTCGCTTACAGCCTGACAACTCCACCTTGCTTATTTATTACTGCGCCACCCTTATGCGGACTGGGCACGCCTCTGAAGCGTTGCCTTACGCGCAGCATGCCGCCAGCGTCGCACCCGCTTCGGCCGACGCCCTCGGAATGCTTGGCTTCGTACAATTTGGCAGTGATCACACGCCGGATGCGAT
>JANYKL010000109.1 GCA_025361625.1 Acidobacteriaceae bacterium | reverse complement strand
GTCGCCTCTGTCGCGTTCCTTTAACTGGCCTTCAAATCTCTGCCGCTGGTCTTCGGGATCATTGAGTTCGCTAAATCCGTTGGCGATTTCCATTTGTCCAACAAACATCTCGAAGCGCTCCGTCCATTCCGGCTCATCGGGCTTCTGCTTGGACAAAGGCGATACCGCGGTCGGGAACTCGTAAATGATTGTCGGCTGCATTAAATGCTCTTCGGCGACCGCCTCAAAAATAGCGGCAATCGTTTTGCCCAATGGTTCGTCGGAGCTAAACTTCAGATCGATGCCCGCCGCTCTGACTCGTGAGACCAGCGCAGCTACTCTCTCACGCGTTGCAAAATCTTCCCGTATTGGTTTGTCTCCGGCTTTTTCCGGCCAGAATTGGACGATCGCATCGCGCATGGTCAGCCGGCGCCAGTTTTCGTGAGACCAATCGATCTCGTGTTCTCCCCACTTCGTCTTCATCCCGCCGGTGACAGCTTGCACCGTTTGCTCGATCGCAGCTTGAGTGGTATCGAGAATGCCGAGGTAATCGGTGTAAGCCTGATACGCCTCGAGCATGGTGAATTCGGGATTCCATCTCCATCCCAACCCCTCGTTGCGAAAATTCCGGTTGATCTCGTAGACGCGGTCAAATCCCCCGACTGTTAGCCGTTTTAAGTAGAGTTCTGGCGCGATGCGCAGGAACAAATCCATGTCTAGAGTGTTGTGGTGTGTCTTGAATGGTCGCGCAACGGCACCGCCCGCGATCGGATGCATCATCGGCGTCTCAACTTCCATAAATCCATTAGTGTCGAAATATTGCCGCAAGGACTGCACCAGTTTGCTGCGCTTCAAGAAAACCTGCCGGACCTCTGGGTTCATGACCAGGTCGAGATAGCGTTGCCGGTATCGCAACTCGACGTCGGTAAGCCCATGAAATTTTTCCGGAAGAGGCAAGAGATCTTTTGAAAGAAAAGTGAGTTCTTCGGCATGAACGCTCAACTCGCCGGTACGGGTCCGAAAAAGATAACCTCGCACTCCGATGTGATCTCCTAGATCGAGCAGTTTCCACAACTCAAAACCAAGCTCGCCAATTGCGTCTTTCTTGACGTAAATCTGCAGGCGTTGACCGTCCTGCTGCAAATGCGCGAATCCCGCTTTTCCCATTAGCCGAATCGCCATAATTCGTCCGGCCACCCTCACCGATTCGCGCAGAGACTCAAGTTGCTCGGCGGTTTTTCCACCGTAACGACTAAGAACCTGCCCGACAGTGTGGCTGTAGTCAAATCTTCCAGGGTACGTGGGATGCCCGAGCGCCTCGATTTTCTTTAGCTTTTCGCGCCGGATTTCGTAAATATTTTCGTCGAGTGACAATCAATGCCCTTCAGTTCGAGTAGTTTCTTCGGGATAAGTATTCGATTATAGACAACAATTATATGAGGAGGTTTCCTTTGAGTCGGAGACTGACCGGTTTAGTTCAGCGCCCGGCTTTAGTTTCGATTCGGATCGCGACGTGCGCTTGACTAATTGCGCAGGAACCGCCACGGCGTATTACTTTTGACTCGCAAAATCAACTCGGAATTTTCGTCCGGTATCTCTTCGCTGCGGTGACTGACGGCGCCGGCCAGCACTAAGCAAAAGTTAGAACATTTTCAATCACCAAATCGCTCGGCAGCGCGCGCTTTTGCCTTGGCCGCTTCTTCCTCGCGATTTTTGGGAGGAGCAGTCGTGTCGAGCGAGAGCAGCAGACGCGACGAAACATCTGCTATCTCCTCGACCGCCGTCAAAAATGCATCTTCGTTAGCCTTCGAAGGCTTATTGAATCCCGTAATCTTGCGGACAAATTGCAACGAAGCCGCCTGCACCTCATCCTTCGTAACCGGCGGTGCGAAATTAAAAAGCGTCTTGATGTTCCGGCACATAACCGCTCCTTGTATAGTTTGCCCCATTTTCGCATAAGCCACCCGCAGCCACCTCCGAACCAATCTGTACCGTGGTACACTGGTACCATGATAAATACATCGGAGCACTTTCTCGTGGAACGAGTTCAAACGGGGGTCCGACTTGAGAAGCGCGTACTAAAAGTGCTTAAGGCACTGGCGCAATACCACGATTTGTCGCTTGGGGACTTGCTCGAAGGCATTGTGCTGCATGCGTTTGACGGTAAGGTTCCATTCAGTCGTGAGTCGCTTGAGCGTATCCAAAACTTAAAGAAATTCTACGATCTCGATCTTGACTCCAGCGCCAGTCACCGACTGACCGAAATCAAAACTCGCAAAGTCGCTTCCAAAGGTCAACAGAAGGTAAAGGAGCGGGGATGACTGATGTCGATCTGATCGCGCAATTCGAGTCTGGCGAAAACACCCCAAGTTCTTTTCACCATGCCGATCATATCCGTCTCGCATTCGAATACCTGTCGCGCTACCCCACGGTCGAAGCATTGTCGCGATTCTGCCAGGCATTAAAAAAGTTTGTCGCATCCCAAGGCAAGCCCGGGTTGTACCACGAGACCATCACCTGTGCGTACCTATTTCTCATTCGAGAACGCATGGCTAGTGTCGGCAATGCAGTAACTTGGGACGAATTCTCGGCCGGGAATCCTGATCTCTTCATCTGGGAGGGCGGCATCCTCGATGCGATGTATCGGCCGGAGACCCTCAAATCCGACTTCGCCCGCCACACATTTGTACTGCCTGACCGAATGCGCTAACTTCGCAACCCAGACACGTTCCGCTTCTTGAAGCGTCAGCGCTTCGGCGTTAGTATGGCGTTTCGATCTTCTAGCTCTATCGAGGTTCCATGCCGCAAAATTACGTTCCCATTTTCTTGTTCCTCGCCGTAATCGGAACCATGATTCCGGCGACGCTATTGATAGCGAGGCTCGTTCGAACACAGAGGCCTACCCGCGAAAAGTTGCTCCCATACGAGTGCGGGATTGATCCACACGACAACGCACGCGGTCGCTACACGGTTCGCTACTACGTTGTTGCGATCTTGTTTGTGATTTTCGACGTGGAGACGATCTTCCTTTTCCCTTGGGCCGTGAAGTTCAAGGCGCTGGGGGTTTTCGGCCTGATTGAAATGCTGGTATTTCTTGGAGTTTTGATTGTTGGTTATGCCTGGGTTTGGAAAAGAGGCGCACTCGAATGGGTCTAAATTCTGCGATTCCGAATCCCCCGAACGTTGGTGTCACATCAGGCGAAGAGTCGTTCAGTGCCAGTCGATGGACGCACGGAAATCTTTTCTTCCCTACTCGCATCGTAGTGAATTCACTGCGCGTGAGCCGGGTGAAGCGCCGTATGTTTAGCCGAAGTGAAGAGAGCATATCCATAGGGCAGGTGGCGTCGGTTAAAATTTCGACAGGAATGATCTGGTCTGACATCGTTATCGAATCGACTGGCGGAACCGACCCAATCACGAGTCACGGTCATCGCAAGGGGGACGCGGTTCGCATCCGCGATCTGGTCGAAAGTTTCCAGGCGGCTGGGCGCCGCTGATCTTTCGGGACCCAGGCGCACGTTCATATGCCATCCAGAAGCCGACGCGGCCCGGGAAAATGAATGGCCCGAACTATGGCCGTCAATTATGGCTCTCAAACTATGGCTGAAGAGATAAAACCTCCCGTGCTCCTTTCGTCTTCTGCGCAGAAGACGGGTGGCGAAACTTCTGCTGCGAAGGCTGCGTCTGGCAAGGCCGCGACGGCAAAAAATCCGGAAGGACCTGTGCCGATTCCATGGGCCGCTCCTCTAGTCGAAAAGTATCGCAGCCAGTACGGCTCGGGCCTAGAAGCGCAAACCTACCTCGGTCAAAACTACGTCACGGTTGATAGCTCGCTGATTCCCAATTTCCTGCGGCAACTTCGTGATGACGAGCAGTTCGACTATTGCGTCGACATCACAGCCGTTCACTATCCAAAACGCGAAAAACAATTTGAGGTGATCTGGATACTTTATTCGTTCGCGCGCAACGAACGGCTTCGCGTCAAGGTACACATCGCAGACGGAGCATCCCTTCCCTCAAGCGTTTCGATTTGGTCTTCCACGAATTGGTTGGAGAGGGAAGTCTTCGACATGTTCGGCATTCAGTTCGTTGGACATCCGAACATGACGCGCATTCTCTTGCCCGAAGGATGGAAGGGCCATCCGCTGCGAAAAGATTACGGCATCCTGCAGCAGGATCAAGAGTGGGTTCAAATTAATCTGGGCATTGAGAGTGGGCAATGACGCTCTCCGATGAAAACGCTGCGAACATCGTCGCAGGCACTACACAAGACCACGTCAGCGGAAATGATTCCCCCAAAACCTATCTCGATTCCAACGAACTCATCATCAACATGGGCCCGCAACACCCCGCCACTCATGGCGTGCTTCGTGTGATCCTAAAGCTTGATGGCGAAAGAGTATTGGGTACTGAATGTGTCATCGGATATCTGCACCGCGGCGTCGAAAAGATCGCTGAAAATCGTACCTACGCCATGTTCAATCCGTACGTGGATCGCATGGATTATGTGGCTGCGGTGTCGAACGGCCTGGGCTACTGTGAAGCGGTCGAAAAATTACTGAACGTCGAAGCGCCCGCACGTGCGAAATATATTCGCGTCATACTTGCGGAGTTGAACCGAATCGCCAGCCACCAGTTGTGGCTCGGCACGCATGCGCTCGATATTGGGGCAATGACGCCTCTTTTCTACACCTTTCGTGATCGCGAAGAAATTCTAAAGATCTTCGAGAAATATTGCGGCGCCCGTCTCACTACGCACGCCTTTCGCATTGGCGGTTGCCTGTATGAGACATACGCGGGTTTTGAAAAAGAGGTAAAAAACTTTGTAAAGTTCGTGACTCCAAAGATTGATGAGTATGAAGCTTTGCTGACAGGCAACCGCATCTGGATGGAGCGCACCAAGAATGTTGGCGTGATCTCAGGTCCGGATTGCATTGCTTTAGGAGTGACGGGACCGGTACTGCGTGCCAGCGGGGTGCAGTGGGATGTTCGCAAAGCCCAGCCATACGCGGCCTACAGTGAATTCGAATTCGAGATTCCGGTTGGCACCACCGGCGACACTTACGATCGATACCTTGTTCGCATGTCGGAGATGCGGCAGTCTTTGCGAATCATCGAGCAGGCTGTGAATGGCCTACCTGAAGGTCCGATCATGGCCAAGGTTCCAAAGGTGATCAAGCCTCCCGTGGGCGAGATTTATCATTCTATCGAATCTCCAAAGGGTGAGCTCGGGTACTTTATCGTCAGCGACGGGACCACGCAGCCTTATCGCCTGCGCGTGCGACCACCATCTTTCGTAAATCTGCAAGCGCTCGATGTGATGGTGCGCGGCCTGCTCGTCGCCGACGTGGTCGCCGTGATCGGAACCATTGATATTGTTCTTGGCGAAGTTGATCGTTAGACACGAACCGTGATGCCTGATTTCGTGACGTCATATCTCGGCAGCACCTTGACACCCGGCGAGGCGGGCAATCAGTTCTGGGCGCTTGTCTACGTCTTTGTAATTTTCGCAGGCGTGTCGCTAGCGGTGATGTCGATGAACTGGTTAGAGCGCAAAGCGCTAGCGCATTTCCAGATACGCCTTGGGCCGATGCGAACCGGCCCGCACGGCCTGCTTCAGCCGATCGCGGACGCCATCAAGTTACTCCTTAAGGAAGACATCATTCCCGCGGGTGCAGATCGTTTCGTGTTTTGGGTCGCGCCACTTATCGGCTTGCTAGCTGCATTCACCGTCTACACGGTCATTCCTTTCGGACCGTCACAAGCCGTAAGCGATATGAATATCGGCATCCTATTTATGCTCGGCGTTTCGTCACTTGGAGTTCTGGGCGTTGTCGTAGCAGGATGGGCGTCGAATTCCAACTACCCGTTGATCGGGGCACTGCGCTCGAGCGCGCAAATGGTCTCCTACGAAGTTGCCATGGGCCTTGCCGTAGTATCGGCGATCTTGATGACGAGCCTCAATGAAACGGGCACCGGAACCCTTAGCATGATTGGCATTGTAAGAGCGCAGCAGGAGCAAGGCGTCTGGTTCATCTTTAAATTTTTCCCCCTTGGCCTGATCGCATTCATCGTTTTCGCCATCGCCATGGTCGCGGAAACCAACCGTGCTCCGTTCGATATGGCCGAAGCGGAATCTGAGTTGACAGCCGGATATCATACGGAATACAGCGGACTGCGCTGGTCCCTTTTCATGCTGGCGGAGTACGCGGCCATGATCTCTGTTTCGTCGATCGCAGTCACTCTCTGGCTCGGGGGCTGGATGCGGCCTTTTTCTCGATTACTCCGCGGGTCTGCATGGGACCTCATTTTTTCGCTTTTCCCCGCGGTCACTTTTATGGGGCTGGCTGCGGTTGCCTTTGTTGGGGTAGTGCGAATGCCTCGTCGCTCCGATTTCAAGGTGCAAAAAATAGGCTTGGCGGTTTTTGGTTGGCTGCTCGGTTTTATTGCGCTGATGTTGCTCATCATCGCGATTGCTGGCCGCTCAAATGGCGCCGCGATTCCTTCCACGGTCAATCAGAGCATCGGGTACATTTACTGGTTTCTACTAAAAGTCGCCGTATTTATGTACCTCTTCATCTGGTATCGTGCCACCTGGCCGCGTTACCGATTTGACCAGTTAATGCGCGTGGGATGGAAAGTCTTATTACCCATCTCGCTTACCGTGCTCGTTGCAACTGCGATCGTGGGAATTCTTCTTTCATAGGCCCGCAATGAATTCCGCTATCAATGCGACCAATGCGACTATGGCTCCGGTAGCCACGCCATATTTTTTTTACGGTCTCGCGACGCTCGCTATCGTCAGCGCATTTCTCGTTATTACCCGGCGAAACGTGGTTCACTCCGCGCTTGCTTTGATCGTAACGCTCTTATCGGTAGCCGGACTCTACCTCATGCTTTATGCGCCCTTCGTTGCTGGCGTGCAGATCATCGTTTACGCAGGCGGCGTGATGGTGCTGTTTCTTTTCGTAATTATGCTGGTCAACATCGACCGCTCGTATAAAGAGAAAAGATTCAGCGGACTTTGGCCGATAGGGTTGGCAGCGGCGAGTGCGCTCTTCACACTGTTTCTGTTCGCATTTATCAAGGGGCGAGCGCTTTTTCCAGATCGGATGATGCTCTTACCCGAATCCTCCAACACTCAACAGATTGCCGGGTTGCTTTACGGAGATGCGGGCAAGATGGGGCAGTACACGTTCGCTTTCGAAATCGCCTCTCTGCTGTTGCTGGTAGCGATCCTGGCGGCGGTAGTCATGACGAAGAAGAGGGCATAACGGCTTGGTCCCGATCTCCACATTGCACTATCTCATTGTCGCCGCTGCACTATTTGTGCTGGGCGTGGTTGGAGTGCTCACGCGCCGCAATCTGGTCGTGATCTTGATGTCAATCGAACTCATACTTAACGCAGTTAATCTTAATCTCGTGGCTTTCTCGCGGATGTGGGGAAATCTTCACGGGCAAGTATTTTCGATCTTTATTACGGCGGATGCGGCCGCAGAAGCGGCTGCCGGGCTCGGCATTCTGATCGCCTTCTTTCGTAATAAAGAAACGGTCAATGTTGATGAGATCGACCTTCTGAAGTGGTAAGCGCGAAAGAAATGCTATTTCTTAATCATGTCTACTTGTTACCCATTGTGCCGGCGGTTGGCGCTGCGGTCATGTTCTTTTTCGGGCGGCGACTGCGAAAGATTGCCATTGATACTGTTTGCATTGGCGTGATTGTGGTGGCTTTTCTTTTTGCTTGTGTCACGGTCGCTGAATATTCCAGCTTCGCCCACGGAACTGGCCAGGCGTTTGAAAAAATTGTTTATACGTGGCTCGGCAGCGGTGACGCGCAACTCGCTTCAGCCATGAACGGCGGCGCGCACCAAACGTTTAACGCCGACGCGGGCTTCCTGCTTGATCCGCTCTCTTGCGTCTGGCTCTTGTTCGTCACTGGTGTTGGTCTGCTCATCCACATTTACTCCACTGGATACATGGCGCACGAGGGAGGCTATTACCGCTTCTTCGGGTACATGAACCTTTTTATGTTTTTCATGCTCACACTCATTCTGGCGAACAATTACATGATGATGTTTGTCGGCTGGGAGGGCGTAGGCCTGAGTTCCTATCTTTTAATTGGCTTTTATTTTCATCGCCACTCAGCCTCATCCGCGGCCAACAAGGCGTTCATCGTTAACCGCATCGGAGATGTCGGATTCGTTCTCGGTGCCCTCACCCTGTTCTATTATCTGGGATCTTTCCGCTTCACCGATATTAATGCTCTGGCTCGCAGCGGTCGCTTTTCTATCGGGGATCCCGTTTTGAGCGCCGCGGCTTTGCTTTTATTTGTTGGCGCCTGCGGAAAGTCTGCGCAACTCCCTTTGTACGTCTGGTTGCCCGATGCCATGGAAGGCCCAACTCCAGTCTCGGCTTTGATTCATGCCGCGACGATGGTGACTGCTGGGGTGTATATGGTGGCGCGCTCGAATGCCATCTTTGTCCTTGCTCCCGGCGCAATGAAGACAGTTGCCATCGTCGGCGCTCTGACTGCGATTTTCGCGGCATCGATGGCGCTCGTGCAGAACGACATCAAACGAGTTCTTGCTTACTCGACCATCTCGCAACTGGGTTATATGTTCCTTGCGCTCGGTGTTGGTGCATTTGCTGCCGGCGTATTTCACGTTTTCACGCACGCTTTTTTCAAGGCGCTTCTTTTTCTCGGTTCTGGCTCGATCATTCAAGCCATGAGCGGTGAGCAGGACATGCGCAACATGGGCGGCCTGAAAGACAAAATTCCGACCACGCACTGGACGATGTTTGTTGGTACGCTTGCGATCGCCGGAATTTTTCCGTTTGCAGGATTTTTCTCCAAAGACGCGATCCTTTGGCAGACGTGGACTTCGGAGGGCGGCGCGTATCGTATCTTGTGGTTCGTCGGATATGCCACTGCGATGATGACTGCGTTCTACATGTTCAGGCTGATGTATCTCACGTTTTACAGTCGAGTGCGAATGAGCCCAGCGATTCGAGATAAGGTTCATGGGTTGTCGAAGTCTATGACCGCTCCGCTCGTCATTCTTGCCCTTTGCTCGCTCGGTGCGGGCTGGCTGAGTTGGCCACAGAGCCTTGGGGGTTCGGCAAGGTTCGAACATTTCGTCGAACCTGTGTTTGCCCACGAAGCTGTCGTGCTCGAACATGCAGGGAAGTCAGGTCAGGTCTCGGCGGGAGAAAAAGAAGCGCAGCATACGGACAAAGCGGAATACTTGCTGATGATCCTATCTCTCGCTGCTGGGGCCGCCGGGTGGGGAGTGGCGCACAACGCCTATCGTAACGCGGGCAAAGATTACGCGGAACCGATTGCCCAGAAGTTGCCCCGGCTTTACGGGTTGCTTTATAACAAGTGGTTTGTCGACGAGACCTACGATTACGTCTTCACTGGCCGAAGGAAATTGGGAAATGTGACGCTCGGTGCGCTCGGCGTCGGTGAAGCGGCGTCGTGGTTTGACACAAAAATTGTCGACAGCGCTATTAATGATGTTGGCTGGGTGACGCGGGCAGCTTCTACTCTTTCGGCATGGTTTGACCGATGGATCGTCGATGGCCTTGCTGTGAGAGGTATAGCTTATCTGACTCTTCCATTTGCATACGTGGCTCGTCTTTTTGAGTGGGGCTTGGTGCAGTGGTACGCCCTGATCATGGTAGCGGGGCTGATCGGATTTGGCGTGTACTACGTGTGGAAATGAGATTCATCGTGTCGTGCACGGGTGAGCCCCCCGACCGACAATAACCTGAGCCTCGTCCACTGGCAGCCGTCGCAGATCGTCATTTATGCAGAGTCACGTTTTATCGATCATTCTCTTCACGCCGTTGATTGGCGCGATCCTGCTCCTCTTTGTTCCGAAAGAAAAAATAAGCACGATTCGTTGGATGGCCAACATTTTCGCTTTCGTTGGCTTTTTGATTTCGCTCCCGCTTGCCCCCATGTTCTGGTGGCAGCGATTTGATCCGGGTTTTAAGTTTCTCGAAGGCACTCCCAACAACTGGATCCCCTCAATCGGCGCGGGTTATAACCTCGGCATCGACGGCATTTCGTTTCTCTTGATCATGCTTACCACGCTCCTGGGATGGATTTCGATTCTTTCCTCGTGGACGGCCATCGAGCATCGCGTCAAGGAATATTATGTCTGGTTCCTCGTCCTCCAAACCGGAATGCTCGGCGTCTTCATGGCGCTCGATTTCTTTCTCTTCTTTGTTTTCTGGGAGGCGATGCTGGTTCCGATGTATTTGTTGATCGGCATCTGGGGTGGCCCACGCAAGCTTTACGCGGCCATCAAATTCTTTCTCTACACGTTGCTTGGTTCAGTGCTCATGTTGCTGGGAATTTTGTTTCTCTACTTCCATCATCACACTGTGAGCAACGTCTTCACCTTCAGCATTCCGGAGCTCTACAAAACTGCTCCGATGATTCCATTCGATACCGCGATCTGGTTATTCGGGGCATTTTTTATCGGATTCGCGATTAAGGTTCCGATGTTTCCCTTCCACACGTGGCTGCCGGACGCCCACGTCGAAGCCCCGACTGCTGCTTCCGTCATTCTGGCGGGAGTTATGCTCAAAATGGGAACTTATGGCTTTATACGATTTTCGCTACCGTTTTTTCCGTCCGTCGTCACTCATCCCAAGGTGCAGGGCTGGGCGATGGGACTTTCCATTGTCGGCATAATCTACGGCGCCCTTGTTTCACTAGTTCAAAAGGACATGAAGAAGCTGGTGGCCTATTCTTCAGTCAGCCATCTTGGCTTCTGCACTCTGGGAATTTTCGCGCTGAATTCATCTGGCTTGACTGGATCTGTGTTACAGCAAATCAACCATGGAATCTCAACCGGCGCTCTATTCTTGATCGTCGGCATTTTGTACGAACGCAGGCACACGCGTGAGATCGCGGAATTTGGCGGCATCTCTACCGTGATGCCGGTGTACTCGACAATCGCGATGATCATGTTTCTGTCGTCGATGGGCCTGCCGTTGCTCAACGGGTTTGTCGGCGAAATCACCATACTTCAGGGAGCCTTCGCCGCAAACTGGAGATGGGCAGCGTGGGCCGCGCCCGGAGTCGTGCTGGCAGCGGCGTATTTACTGTGGCTTTACCAGCGTGTGTTCTTCGGAACTGTCTCGAATCCAGCAAATGAAAAACTGCAAGACCTTACTCCGCGCGAAAGTTTTATGTTTGTACCGTTGATCGTTCTTGCGCTGTGGATAGGCATCTATCCCAAGCCCTTTTTTCAGATTCTCGAGAAGCCGGTGAACGACTTAGTGCAAGGAATTCGTGACCACTCCGGCGAGAGTGCAGCGGCGGTAAACAGAGCGCCCCGCCCGTCTCAAGTCAGCGTCGGGGACCCTCGCGCCATCAGCGCTGGCGTCATGAAAGCCGGAGATTAAGTGAAAGTCATTTCACTTACGGAATACAAGTTGATGCTCCCGATGCTGGAGCTCGTAATCTTTGCGCTCGGTATATTGCTGATTGACCTGATCATACCTAGAGACTGGAAGTGGCTCAACGCCGTCGGCGCATTCGTTGGCTTGTTTTTTGCGGCTGTCTGCGTATGGCAAATTCAAGCAACGCTGCCTGGAGGTGCTGTCGGCTTTTCCGGCGCGCTTCTGGTCGATCACTTTGCCGTGTTTTTCTGGTATTTGTTTCTCGCAGCGGCTGGGATCACCGTCCTCATGTCCGAGCGCTATCTCGATCTTGAAGACGAACATAGTGGCGAATACTATGCGCTCCTGCTGCTCTCAGTCGTAGGCATGATGTGCATGGCGGCTGGAATTGACGTAGTGCTCATTTTCATCGGTCTCGAGTTGATGGCCATCTCCACGTACGTGCTGGTCGGGTTTCTGCGCCGTGAGCGCCGCTCGAACGAAGCCGCCATTAAATATTTTCTGCTAGGGGCATTCTCTTCCGGCATCTTCGCCTACGGGCTTTCAATTTTCTACGGGCTTGCGGGCAGCACCAATCTGCAAGAAATACATCGCTCCATCCTGGCTCAGAATCCGCGCCATCCGGTGATCGTCATTGCCTTGCTCACAACCATGACCGGATTGTTCTTCAAGATCGCGGCGGTGCCGTTTCATCAGTGGGCGCCCGATGCCTATGAAGGGGCGCCGACCAGTATTAGCGGCTTCATGTCGGTTGCGGTAAAGGCAGCGGCGTGGGCAATGCTACTCCGCATTCTCATCTTCGCGTTGTTTCCCCTGCGTTCGGTATATGTGCCGATAGTGGTCTTCGTTGCTATTGCCACAATGACGTTGGCGAACTTCGCTGCTCTCTCGCAGACAAACACGAAACGGCTTCTGGCCTATTCTTCGATCGCGCACGTCGGTTATATGCTTCTCGCGTTCGTTGCGATGGGAACCTCGGAACCGGGCTCGCCAGCATTTAGCGATGGCTTCAAGGGAATTCTGATCTACTTGCTCGTTTACACCTTTATGAACCTTGGCGCTTTTGCGGTTATCACTTCGCTGCGGCAGCGCCAGGTTATTGGAGACGAGCTCGAGGATATGGCCGGACTCTATCACCGGGCCCCGGTCGAAGCGGTGTTGATGCTGCTCTTTCTTCTTTCTCTCGCCGGCATCCCGCCCGCAGCGGGCTTCCTTGGCAAGTACTATATTTTTCTGAGTCTGGTCGAGAGTCGGCATTACGGATTGGCGGCACTGGGAGTGATTTACTCTCTGTTGGGTCTGTATTACTACTTGAAAATTGCGAATGCAATGCTGATCAGGGAATCGAAAGAGACGAAGCCCCTTTTCGTCAGCATTGGAATGCGCTGTGCAGTAGGTGTTACGGCACTTGCGACAATCGTAATCGGAATCTATCCCGAGCCATTTATTCAGGGAGTAAGCCGGTCTCTCCCCACATGGGCAAAGCCGACGGCGCCCACACTGCGGCAGTGAGTCCGTATATCTGATTTACAATCCCTCGCATGATGGAAGCCCCTCATTCGCCGCCCAAGAAAGATCGTTCAGTATCTTTCGTTCGATACTCTGAGATCGGTTTCATCATCCCAGCTTCCGTGCTGCTTGGGCTTGTCATAGGGAAACTGGCCGATTACTGGCTTCACACGCGTTGGCTTTATCTCGTCGGAATTTTATTTGGCGCGGCAATCGGATTCTGGCAAATGATTCGTATGGCCGTCGGCGCTTTTAACGATAAAGACAACGATGACTGAGCCCGACGATCAGGTCCCTGCTGGCGCAGATTCTGCGCCAAATCATGACTTCGAGAACGAATCGTTTGAGCGCACAACTCCCCGACTCTTAAAAAGCATTGCGATCATGAGCCTTGTCTTTGTAAGCCCAGCCTTTTTTTTCTACGGCTGGCTCGGTACGATCGGCTTCTTCCTGGGTGCGGGCCTATCTTTTATCAATTTCCGGTTCCTGTCGCGAGGCGTTGAAGGCTTGGCGGCGCGGGTTATCGACCAGCACAGCTCCGAAAAGGGTGGACGGATTATCATGCGCTTCGTCCTTCGTTATCTCTTGGTTGGCGTAGTTGGCTATGCTATATTTAGGGGTTCAACACAAGCCTTCCGCGGCTTTTTGTGGGGGTTATGCGTGCCAGCAGGATCGCTGATGGTGGAAGCGGTGTGGCAAGGTTTTAAGGGTTTCCGCAATGAGCCCTAACCTCATAAATGTTCAACACCGCAGTTCTAGACAGCCGTTTTAAAGAATCACAACAGCTCACACATGGAACAACTGGCATTTACCGCACTCTTAAATCATCTAGTCGGCGGCCTCATAACGGCTTTGCTGCAGGCGCTACACATTCACGTTATGCATCCCGGAGCGCCCATTTCGAATAGCTTCGCAATGGAAATTCTGGTGGCTCTCCTTCTCGTCGCTTTTTTCGCGCTGGTGCGCATGAAGCTTTCGGTGGAGCGCCCCGGCGGTTTGCAGCACACCATGGAAGCGATTCACGCCGGAGTTGCTGATCTGGCGGCTGACACCATTGCCCATCACTCCGATCGTTATGTTTCGTACCTAACGGTGCTGGCACTTTTCATTTTGATTGGAAATTTAATCGGGCTAGTGCCAGGGCTCGAATCTCCGACTGCGGTTCCCGTCGTGCCGCTTGGCTGCGCTCTCTTTACGTGGTTCTACTATCACTTTCACGGAGTGCGTATAAACGGCTCCGGGTACATCAAGCATTTCATCGGGCCGCAAGACAAAGACATACCGATCATCCTGCGCATTTTCTTGCCAATCTTAATGTTCCCGATTGAAGCTTTCAGTCATCTTGCTCGCGTGATGTCGCTGACTGTACGTCTTTTCGCCAATATGTTCGCGGGAGAGATGGTCACGCTGGTATTTTTCTCACTGATCCCGCTGGGCGTCCCCCTGGTCTTCGAAGGGCTGCACGTTGGCGTATCCGTGATTCAGACTTACATATTCGTGTTGCTTGCGGCTGCGTATATCGGGGAGGCGACCGCACACGCCCACTAACGATTTTCACCATGCCTTCAGCGTGAGGGCGTCGGCTCAAAGAGTACGGCGTCAACCACCCACTGGCGGCGACTCATACTAAAGGAGAAACAAATGCGTAAATTTGTACTGTTGATGTTTATTATGATAATTGCGTCGATGACGGTGGTTCCGGCGTTCGCGCAAACCAGTGCCAACGGAGCTCCGGCTTCGACTACTAACTGGGTTGCGATAACCGCTGGATTCGCCATCGCGCTCGCGGCTGGCTTGGCTGCGCAGGGGCAAGGCAAGGTCGCCGCAGCAGCTTGCGAAGCTCTCGGACGCAACCCAGCGGCTCGTCCTGGCATTCAACTAGCAATGCTTCTGGGCTTAGCTTTTATAGAGTCCCTGGTGTTGTTTACCTTCGTTATGATCTTCTTGAAGGTACAGTAGCTGGCGCTAAAGATTGCGTGGGAAAAAGGCTACCGCGATGAGCGGGAGCCTTTTGCTATTTAAAGTCGGTCCCAACGACACGGTCCAGGACACAGAGCTGGGATAAAGCGGTCCGAACAAATGGAGTTGCAACCCTTCACGACAGCTTCAGTTGGTGAATTAGAGCTTGCGCTCACCATCCCATTGGGGCGCGCCGTTGTCCGGAAGTTTTTGCATCGCTTCCACCAGTACGCGCCGCAGGCGATAGCGGCTGTCGAGATCCATGCTCACGAATTCAAAGCCGATTTCGTTCACGCGCGCTCGGCGAAGCAGAACTTCGCCCTTGATCTTTTTAACGCCGACCGAGATTTCCACGTGAGCCTCGGAGCCTACGCGCAAGTTGTCACTGCGTGTGCCCATTCCACCGCCAAGACTCATTTCACGCATGACAATGTTTGATTTTCCCCAAGAACTGGAGAGAGATGCGGAAAGCGTACGCCGCAGAATAATCCGTTCATAGCGGCGCTGTCGCACCCAGGGGCAGCCCGGAGCCGAATCCAGAGGAGCAATCGCAATCTCACTTGCCTCAAGCCCGCTTTCGGCCAAGGCCTGCGTTCCGTAACGCGGGTCGATCTTGGCCAGAGCCTGAATGGCCGCGATTCGTAATTCGCGATGTTGGCTATAACCGAAAAACTTTTTGTCGTCCACGATCATGCGAAGAACCGGAACCGCCTCATTGTCGCGCAAACGGCCTAGTGATTCGATGGCTTTTAGTTGGACGAACGCCGGGCGATTCTGCGCCTCCCCAGCCGAGGCCAGCGTGATCAGGTTGGGGCTTGCACTGCGGTCCTGGCTCATTCCAATCTCGTCGATTGCTTCCGGAAGAATGAGTGGGTCGAGCAATTCCAGAAGTTCGACGATCGTTCTGCCACGATCCGGCGCGGCGCCATACGCGATCTGCCTGACGATCACGTCTTGATAAAACCGATTAAATTCTCCCATGCGGCCGGGCAATAGCTCGAGCATCTCGGTGACTGCCAGACGGCTCAAAAGCCCGACCGTTGACGCCGCTTGCCGCGGCTGGCCGGTTCGCAGAATGTCGCGCAAGTCGTCGATGCCGAGTTGGCCAAGTTCACTTACCAGCTCGACGATGCGATCGCACTCGACTCGCCGCTGAGCGCGGAAGAAGCGGTCGGCAAGGTGTTCGACGGAATGTCTGGGAAGTTGCTGCAGCACGTTCACAAGATCTTCTTCCACAACGTCGCTGCTGATTGCTTCCTCAATGATTTCGGGGAGGCGATTCTCAATGCCGACGCGCGAGCGCAAGTCCCGAGCCAGCGCCGGGCGTTGATCGGCGATTCGATCAAGCGAGATGCAGAGTTCGGCCATCGCCTTGTATTTTTTGCGGGCGGATGCCTCTTGCCCGAATCGCGCGAAAGCAGCGCTCAATAAATTCTGAATTTCGGCGTCAGCCTCTGCGACAAGTCTTTCTGCGATCGCAGCGATTGTATTTGGCATGACTTCATCGGGAGCGGTCGCAAACAGATCTGCTAGTTGCGCTAGACCAATCGCCGACTTGCGCCGTGGCTCTGCCTCTTTGCAATCGATTCCGCTGCAGTAGTTGGCAAGGATCTGCGAGGCGATCTCGTTGTCGTCGCGCTCAAAAAGAAGTTCGACAAATTGACGGATATTTCTGGGCGGCACGCATGCAGCCTCGTTCGATAGCAGGACGCTTTTCTTGCCAGCCTCCGGTATCTCAGCCCAGAACATGCGGTCGAGAATGTCTGCATGCGACTCGACCATGACTCCGGCCTTCGACAATTTATCTTCTTGCACCCGCAGAATCTGACGCAGGGTGTCCATCTGCCGGCTCATGTGCTCCATCATGTCGTGGACGGCATTTACTTTGACGTCGCCACGCTGATAGCGGTCGAGGGCAAACTTGATGGCCATGTTCTCCGCCGCTTTCATCAGCAGCGGAGTATCGCTGGTGCCTTCTTCAGACATGGCGGAGTTTTTCGCCGCCAGACCTTCGAGTACTTGCGCGAGATTTACTTTGGCGCTTGCGGGCGCGTTGTTTAGTTCGACGGCGAGGCTTTCTTGCGAAACACTCGGATCGTGCATGGCCTGCCCAAAATGAGTGAGCAGGCGAATGGTTTGGACAACTTCCTCTTCTTGGAGCGGAACTATACCGCCCGTCCATGTTGTGCCTGACGCTGAGGCCACGGCGCCTACGCCTGCGGGAATCGCAACCGTCGGAACGCTGCCGAGTGGCGCCCCGCCCTGAACCCCGCCACCTCCGGATGACGCGCCTTGCGCGGCGGCAATCAACTGCAACAGCTTTTGCGGATCATTGAGCCATTGCTTGAATTCTGGACCGAGCGATTGCGCAGCCAATTGTGCCGCGATCGAAATTTCGCCGGTCGTCGGATCAGCCGCAATGAATTTAACTTCGTTAATGCGGATGGAAGAATCTTTTCGATCACCGAGGCTTTCCTTAATGCTCTTGGCGAAGTCCTGGGCTTTAGATCCACCTAACGCAAAGGCGCGGACGAGGCAGGTAAAATCGTCGAGCGTAACCCTGCTCGAGAACATGATGCTGGAAAGGCCCGCCGCCGTGAGCAATTGCGCAAAGGTGCGTTCCGCTTGACCCGTTTCGAGCGGGATGCCATCAAGGAGCAATTTATTGTCCGACACGCCGAGCAGAAAGCCGGTGTCACCGCCCTTCGGCAGTGCCTGCTGGAGTTCCGCCCATGTCGTCTGAAACTGCCCCGCGGTGCGCTTATGGGTGACTCCATAAAGCCGAGTGTACTTAATGAGAATGTTAAGGCTGTGGAGAAACGAGCGGGCGGCCGAATTGCGGCTGGCATCAGTTTGAGTCACGGGAATGATGGCACAGCCTCCTCTCGCCTGGTTGAGCGCAGACACAAGCCTATGCGCGAACCGGCGCCGATGCACGATTACGGAGGTAATAGAATCGCTAGGAATGCGCCTATATGGCCACACCGACGTTCAGGCACTCCCGGTCGGGCGCGATACACTGTTGTTCGCGGCCAATTAGTGCCTTGTTGAAGCAGTGAGATAATGCATTGAAGATTCGCACCCTTTTATTCGGTTCTTTAAGAGAACTCCTTGGAAAACAGGGCGAAACCCTGGAACTCCAGGAAGGTGCGACTGCCTCAGAAGTCCTATCGCATTACTCCCGGATTGAGCCTCGGTTCGCCTTGTTCGCCACATCTCTCGCCGTTTCCGTGAATCACGAATACGCCATGCCGGACCGAGTATTGCACCACGGCGATGAAGTAGGTTTACTTCCGCCAGTCAGCGGGGGATTGGGAAAACAGTCTCATTTTGGCGGAGAGGTACGGATAGTGCGCGAGGCGATCGACTCACAAGAAACTCTCGCGCGAGCGAAGCAGGCGTCTGACGGGGCAGCCGTGATTTTTGATGGGACGGTGCGCGACAATACGCGCGGACGGCGCACGCTTTATCTGGATTACGAAGCCTACGAGCCCATGGCTTTGAAGCAGATGGAAAGCTTGGCGGCCGATGCGTTAAAACGCTTCGAGGTTCGGTCGGCCTCAATCATCCATCGCATCGGCCGCCTGGAAATCGGAGAGACGAGCGTCCTGATCGTGGTCGCGGCCGCCCATCGGGGCGCGGCCTTTGATGCCTGCCGCTGGATCATCGACATGCTGAAGAAGACGGTCCCCATCTGGAAAAAAGAATATTTCGAAGACGGCGCGGTATGGGCCGACGGGGAGCCGTTCCCAGAAGAAATTCAGCGACCGGGAAGTAAAGGGAGCGGCAACCCGCATCCAACCCACTAATCTTCTATGAAATCGGTTGATCGAGTCATTCGGGCTTCTGGTTGCGAACGCAGGGAAAAATCTGTGCGTTCCGCTTCTTGCAGATTGCTTGGACTCACCGTCGCCCTTTATTTTGCCTTATTGAATTCAGTAGTGGTATGGGCGCAGGACTCCGAAGGCACCCTGAAGGTCGACGTCAAGCTGGTCAATGTCTTTGTTACCGTTACCGACGCGAGCGGGGCGCCGCTTCCCAGCTTACAGAAGGAAAATTTCATTCTCAAGGAAGATGGCCACGAGCAGAAAATCGCTATCTTTGCGAAGGAGTCGTCTTTGCCGCTGTCGATAGTGTTGGCCGTTGACACCAGTCTCAGCACTCGAAAAGACTTGCCGCTTGAACTGATCTCGGCCCGCAAGTTCGCTCATACCATCGTCCGTCCTCAGGATGGGCTCGCGTTATATAAGTTCAGCGAAGAGGTTAGTGAACTCGTGCCCTTCACCTCGGATCTGAAAAGGATCGATTCCGGAATCGACCGGATTCGTAACGGCTCCGCGACCGCACTCTACGACGCCGTCTACCTGGGCTCCCAGGCTCTTAGCAGGCGGCAGGGAAGGAAAGTGATGGTCGTGATCACTGACGGCGGCGATACTGTCAGCCAGACGAAATATTCAGAAGCCCTGCGCGCCGCTCAAGAGTCAGAGGCGATCATCTATAGCGTCATCGTCGTGCCGATAGAAGCGAGTGCCGGGCGCGATACGGGAGGCGAACATGCCCTCATCCAGATTTCTTCTGACACTGGAGGAAAGTATTATTACGCGACTTCGCTCGCCCAGTTGGATGACGCGTTCCACCGCATCAGCGACGAACTAAGAACCCAATATCTGCTTTCGTACTATCCATCGCAGCGCTTCTCAGATTCCGAGTTTCGCCAACTTCATATCGATTTGACGAATCCCCCGGCAGGCGGTCCCTACCAGTCCCACTACCGGGCGGGCTATTACACGCATAAGGGCTCTTTTTAAAAATACTCTCCATTAGGTGAAGTCCGATAGGTGAAGTCCGAGTCCGGTTAGCGTTTACACTCCGCATCCGGAGTCGAACTAAAACGCGTACATCACGTCGCTGAATCCGGCGCATCTAGTAGACTGTCTATTTACTTTCAGTCGAAAATCGGTCGGTAGGAACCAAGACCCGTAGAAGCCATGCGCTTCCAGTTCTGCTTGAGGTTTTGATCCCAGGAGATTCCATTTGTTTGATTGGTCTTGCTTTTGTCTTCATCGTGCTGCCTCCATCGCGCTTTTACTTTGTGCTTTCCTGCCGATTTCGCTTTGGGCTCAGGATGAAACTTCGGAGAACCCGACAACGGGCACAATTCAAGGCACGTTGCGCGACGACGATGGAGCTCCGGTGGAAGGCGCCAGAGTTTTCTTTAGCTCTCAAGCCGCAGATACCAAGGGCGTGACGCGTTCGGGCAAAGATGGAGTTTATCTTTCTGAACCTGTCCCACCCGGCACCTACATTCTCCGCGTCGAAGGCCCCGACAAATTGCCGGCAGAGACGACGGTCACCGTGGTCGCTGGCGTTGCGTCAAAAGCTGACTTCCGACTGGAATGGATTTATCCCGGCCCGGCGCGACTGGAGAGTAAGTTCGCCGGGAATACTCCCGACGTACTGCCGATCAACGGAAGAAATTATTTGAGCGCAGGCCAGCTTGAGCCGGGCGTCCAGGTCGTGGACGGAAGGAGTTTAGATCCCGGCAAAAGTGGTCTTCAATCGCTCTCCATCAACGGCACTTCAGGACGCACCACTCACTACGACATGGATGAAGTTGAAGCGATGGACGAGACCAGAGGCGGAGAGATCATGAATCTGCCTGCCGACAGCGTCCGTGAAGTGATTATCTCGCGAGCTACCCCAGAACTATTTCAGTCGTTGAATGCAACAGGGGCAGTCAGGGTAACCACCCGCCAGGGTGGGGATGAATGGCACGGCAACCTGTTCGGGCAATTTCGGGAGCAGGTATTAGGGCTAGCTGGCTTCCCTTCGCACGACGACTACAGCCGCCAGCAATATGGGTTTGGAGCAGGCGGTGCGTTGGTCGCAAGCAAGGCGTTTCTCTTTGTTGGTGGTGAGCGATCGAAGCAGGATGGCCTGTTGCCCACTCTTCTGGGGTTTCCAGCC
>JANYKL010000192.1 GCA_025361625.1 Acidobacteriaceae bacterium | reverse complement strand
ATCCCCCCTTCCGCACCAAAGTTTTTTAGAGCTTTAGATTTTTGGAGCATTCGCGAATGACTATTTTGATCACAATTATTCACGTTATTGTGTGCCTCTTTTTGATTGGGGTCGTACTGCTGCAGAGCGGCAAGAGCGGCGATCTGGCGGCTGCTTTTGGTGGACAGGGCAGCCAGACTGCGTTCGGCCCTCGCGGAGCCGCCTCGGTTCTTTCGCGCGCGACCACCTGGTCGGCGATCATCTTCATGGTGACCTCGATCACGCTTTCAATTTTTGCGGCGAGAAAGAGCGGTCCGACTTCGGTACTCTCTGGCGTGAAACCTTCACAGACCCAATCGAAGCCGCAAACCAGTGCCCCGGCCGCGCCTCCGACGGTGCCTCAGGACCAAGCGCCGAAGCAGAAGTAATTATTCGGGGCGGACGGCCTCCGCGTCCGCTCGTTCATCTTCTTCTTGATCGTCACTCTATCTTAAGAACGGATTTTCTTTAAGAACGGATTCTCTTCTCTCTCTTCCCCTATGGTTGTTTGCTGACCGTGCCCGGGAGTGACGATGGTCTCGTCGGGCAGAGCCATCACTTTATTGTGCAGCGATTGTAGAATCTTCTCGTAGGATCCTCCCGGCAAGTCGGTACGGCCGATGCTTCGCGCGAAGAGCGTGTCACCGGCGATGAGCATCTTTTCCGCCGCAAAGTAGAGGCAGATGCTGCCCTCCGTGTGTCCCGGAGTATGTAAGACGTTTGCCAGAATGTTCCCTGCCTTCAGTGTGTCTCCGTCAGCAATGTTACATTCGATGACGACCTCGCCTGGCGCGGGCATTCCGACCCATGTTGCCTGGACATCCAACATCTTCAACAGAGCGTGATCGCGCTCGTTGATAAGGATAGGCGCGCCGGTTTTCGCGCGGAGTTTCATCGCTCCTCCCACGTGATCGATGTGGGCGTGCGTGATAACGATTTGTTTGACTTGAAAGTTGTGCTCGCGCAACACCTTCAGAACATCATCGATATCATCGCCAGGATCAATGACCATAGCCTCGCGACTGGTCTCATCGCCGATGATGGAGCAATTGCATTGAAGGGGTCCGACAGGAATGATCTTGTGAATCATTCCTTTATTCTCGCCCAGAAGTGGGCTAGCCGGGGGTTCCGGTATTGCGCCAACCGCCGCTGGCCAAATTTCTTCACTTTTGCGGCATCAGTTATGATTCGCGATTTCGAAGGGTGGCGCCCCGGCTCGGCGCCGGTCGCTTGACACGTCCCCCGCTATCCTCGACGTTTACGCTCCTTGAAAAAATACAATTATGCAGTCTTAGGTCGAGTTTTGAGTAAACCTTTGCTCCGAAATTCCTGAGCGATAGATGGCGCAGAGCGAATACAGGTGCGGGCCCGCTGCATCGATTCGTTCACCGCCTCAACGTGTCGTCCGGTGATGGCGGCAATTTCTTCGAGGGTGAATCCCTCGATTCCATGGAGCAGAAAAACTTCGCGGTCGGCGCGGCTCGCGTTCGCGAGTGCGGCGTGAACGAGGGCAATCACCTCATCGGAGTAGAGCTCCTGCTCGGGGGTATTGACTCGGCGGTCGGCGATGGAGCTCTCTTTTGTCCACGCTTCGTCGGAAGCCTCCAGGTTTTGCCGGCGTCCGCTCTCCTCGATGTGGGTCGAGGTCGCAGCTTCACGCAGGCGGGCAGTCATCTCTGTCATCGACAGCAAGGCGAGCCGGTAAAGCCAAGGTTCAAGCGCTAATTTCTCAGGCCGATCGATATCGGACAAGGCTCTGACGATGACTTCGTTCACGACTTCGGTCGCAGCCAGATTACCCGGCGGAATCTGCTCGTCGACGCGACGGAACGAAAGCTCACGCTCCACAAATCGAGTGAGGCGGGGCAGGTTTGCATTCACATAGGAACTGATGTCATCCGCGGAAATTGCCGGAAGCGTGACCGCCGCAATCGTTTCTTCAAAAGGCACGCCAAGTTCAGGAGAGTCGCTTCCGCCCCCACGCCAGTGCCGCCATTTATGACGGGAGCGCAGCAAATCCTTATGCCGTGAGATCTGTTGAATGAGTTCGTCAAATGCAGTCTTGATCGCGCTGGTTGAAGATGAGGCCTTGGCTTGCGCCGCCAGTTGGCCCGAGGGAAGGCGAAGATTCAGCGCCACGCGAATCCCTTCTCGCGGGGCACCTTCTTCGATCACACCTTTCAGGTGGATCAGATCGGGTCGAAACACCTGGAGGCGCTTCTGAACCTTGTCAATCTGGTGGTTGATTTCTTTTTCAATGTCGGGAGTTTTGTGAGCCTTATAACTGAAATGAACGTTCATCTTTCGAGCCTCGGACGCGGAGTAGAAACTCCGTGAAGCTGCGATCTCTGAGCGGATTGTACACCCGGACCGGCTGTGAATTTGCCAGGTAGATTCCCTATTTCACATAGACGGAATCTTCGGTTAACTCCTTCGGCATAGCGACGGGAAAAGGTGGAAATTCATGCGAACTCCCTTTGAATAACGCTACGGTAGTTTCAGATCGCTTCATGCCGTCATGCACCACGATTTTGTGTTTCTCACCGTCAGAATATCCTTCCCAGAGCGAAACACCGGCGTAAGCGCCGTCTTTCCGCAAGACGTAATAGGTCATGTCCATGAACTTGAGCTTATTCGTATCGTTGTTGTAATTGCGTACGATCCGCTTCAAGGCATCCATTCCAGCATCGAGCGGAGACATGCCATGCCGCATGTTTTCGACAATTGTATGCGCGCCGGCAACTTTTATATTCTCCTCGCCGCTGCCGGTCGCTCCGGCAGAGCCCACGTCTTGATCGGTATAACATCCAGCGCCGATGATGGGAGAATCTCCGCAGCGCCCGGGAAGTTTGAAGGCAAGCCCGCTGGTCGTGGTGCAGCCCGACATCTCTCCTTTTTCGTTGAGCGCGGAGCAGTGGATGGTTCCGGTCGGGGGCACGAGGACGCGGCGGATTGCGGCCTGTCGGAATTCGGGCTCGATCCCAATGAGCGCGGCGTGCTGCTCGAGTTGTTGACGGCGTTCGTCCCAGAGTTGCGATTGAGGGGAGTTTGTTGGCGTTGCAGGCGCAGTCCAATGAGGATCAGCTAGTCCGGGCCCCCACCAGTCGTCGAGCGAGTGCGCCTCCTTCCAGAGCAACCAGATTTTTCGCGAGCGCTCAGTCAGCAGATTTTCTCGCGGAAACCCTAAAGCAACAGCAAAGCGCTCGGCCCCTTCGCCGACGAGCATGACGTGGCCGGTGTGCTCCATCACGGCTTTCGAAACGAGTGAGACATTTTTTATATTGCGGACGCCGCCAACTGATCCCGCGCGCCGGGTAGGTCCGTGCATGCAGCAGGCATCGAGTTCAACGATTCCTTCTTCGTTCGGTAGGCCGCCGTAGCCGACGCTGTCATCGTTCGGATCGTCTTCAGGCCCTTTCACCACTCGCAGGGCGGCATCGAGGGTATCGCCTCCAGCCTTGAGGAAGGCAAAGGCCTCGTCGATATATTTCACTCCGTTGCCGGCACAGATCATGATGGGCTTTTTGCCGCTTGCGGAGTGAGCGTTAGAGTCTGTTTGATGTTGATGCTCGGACGATGATGGGCTAGGGTTCGATTCTTGCGCGCTCAAATGAGCGGTTATAGATGCAGCGATTGCGGTACCCAAAAAACCTCGACGACTGACGGACATGAAGCTCTCCCCTCCACGAAACCGCGAGGATAGCACGGAATTTAATTTCTTAGATTTTTACGATTCCGAAAAACAGATAGGCCCTTGCCAGATTTTGCGAAGCAAAGGAGGCAAGCGAACGTGGAGCGGAAAAATTTAATGGGTATTTCGCTACGCTGAGGACGACAGCGCGGTGAAGGTCAGGCGACTATTTTCAGCAGGCGCATCAGGCCGCTGCGAAAAACCGGGGGGTCAGTGATCAAACTTAAAATGAGGTAGCCTTCATTTGGAAAATCGTAAAAATGGCCGGGGTGGACGACCACGGCCGCATTCTCCAAAATTCGAATGGCGAGCTCTTCATCGCTCTCGATAAATGGTACACGGAGGACGGCATACCATCCGCCATCCGCCAGCAACCGCCGGCAAGATGGCACAGGCGCGAGCTGGCGATCGAGCTCAGCGAGATTCACACGCAATCTTTGCAGCAACTTTGGCTGAATCACTTTTCGTTGCTCGAGCAGCACCGGGGCCGCAAGTTGCACAGGAGCGTTCATGGAAAGAAACGTGTCCGCAATAATTTCGAGGCGCGCGCTCGCCTGGGCAACAACTTCGGCAGGGCCAGTGGTGATGGCCCACGCAAATTTCATCTGCGGCAGGGCGGAGATTTTTGAGATTCCGCTGAGCGTGAAGGTGAGATTTTCATGATTCTCGACGAAGCTGCGGGGTGGCTTGGCTTCGTGGGAGTAATCCAGAAAAACCTCGTCCACGATAAGGGCGAGCTCATGCTTCTGGCAGATCTGGTTCAGCGTCTCTCTCTCTGACGATGCGACGTACGATCCGGTCGGGTTATTCGGATGGACGAGGATCATTGCGCGTGATCTCCCGGTGAGCGCCCGCTCGAGAGAATCGAAATCAATTTGCCAGCCGTGATCGTATAAGAGCGGATACGGAACAAGTTTTACGTCGGCTAGATCGGCCAGAAACTCGAACAAAGGGTAGCTCGGCTTCGGCACCAGAACCTCGTCCTGCGCGTTACAGAGCAGGCGAAATACATAGCCATAAGCTTCGCTGGTGCTGGTTGTGAGCATTACAGCTTCCGGGTCAAGGCCGGTGACACCGTGCGACTCAGCGTAATAGTTGCAAACAGCCTGGCGGGCCGTCAGCAGCCCTCGCGGTTGGGGATCGTAGTGCATCATCGCGGGATTGGCAAAGGCTTCGAGCAGTATGTTGCTGTCGGGCAGAACACCCGCTTCTGTTGGGTTGGAGACGCTGAGGTCGAGAAGCGGCTTACCGGCGTCGCGGGCTTTTACCAGCGCTCGGGTGAGCTTGTTCGTCGTCTGTTGCCAGTTCGTACGCTCGGAAAACATAAGTGCGGGCAGGCCCGTTTTTACCGGTATCGGCACTGCGTCATTTTAAGAAGAAGCCCAGTTGTTCAGGCGGAGGAAGTGTCTTGTCATTCCAGTATTGGCGCTGGGCGGCCTGCACGGCTACAATTTTTGCCTGCACTTCGTTTGCGAGGTTGTCGTAACGTACCAAAACGTTATTTTGCCAGTAGCCGTGATTTTCTCGATTCCAGCCGTCGATATACATTCTTCGAAGTTCAGTAATCGAATCGCGCAGAGTCTCGAGCCGGCCGTTGATGTCAACAATTTCGTCGAGAGAACCCTGGGCGCGCTTGGTGTCCGCTTGATTCTGGTATGCGTCGGAATAATAGCGGCTGATCTCGGAAGTGAATTGAATTTTCAGTCCCAGGGTATCGAGATGCCAGGCGGCTAAGAGCATGTCGTCGAGGGTGTGAGCGTGCAACCTGGCTTTAGATCGATTGCGCATCAGGGATTCAGCCGCACGTTCGGCACTGTTACGGAGCTCGTGCGTCGCGGGCAACGCTTGTTCAGCGGCGTGCGCACCGAACGCGCTAAAAGGGTCGGTCCAGAAAAGCTCGTGGCTGGCGCTCTCGAGTTTTACGCCTGCGAGCAGCGTGTGAGCGCGGTCAAGATTATCGATCACATCGGCAAAGGTTCGGTCCGAGTTGCGGTAAAAAGCCCAGTCGTAACTATTCTTAAAATCGTCAATGCTTGACTCCCCTGCCTGCCAACTTGCCGCCGCACCGAAGACCAAGCCCGGCCATGCCATATCGACGAGCGATTCTCCATCATCGTTCCAGGTCGTGTTAAGGGCTCCCATGGCTTTATGCTTCTGGCCGTCGCGAATAAAATTCCGGATATTCACAAAAGCACTTTCAAAATCAGGCCAGATGACGCGCCAGCCGCCGACACCCGGAGCCACCACCACGCGCAAGCCGGCATCGGTGTATGGAGTGATGATGCTTTCGTAGCTGGGCTTGGGATCGTAATCCCAGGGCACGGCAATCATGTCTTTCGGGAGAATCGCAAGCAGTTCGGGATACTTGACCGCGATATCTCCCCAGAACATCAGCTGCTTGTTGTAGGGGCGCATGATCTCAAACACTTTTTGCAGATGCTCAAGATAAACGCGTCCCAGACCCTTCTGGGCTGCAAGCTCTTTGGTTTGTCCTAAGCCGAGCTCAAATGTTTCATCGGACCCGATGTGAAAGAAAGGTCCGGGAAACAGTGGCACGACCTCGCCATAAATCTGTCGAATAAAGTCGTACGTTTTAGGATTTGTCGGCGTGAGCACGTGCCCGTGCGGCGTCTCGGCCAGATCAGAGTAAGTCTCGTACTTCAGAAATTGATGAAGGTGGCCGAAGGCCTGCTGTTCGGGCAAAATGGTGATGAAATACTTACCGGCGTATTCCACCAATTCCTTGATTTCGGACGGAGTGAACGCTGCCCTGTCTGTTTCCCCTTGCGGAGAAACCAAGGGGGCCGAGCGGAAGTCGAACACGTGCTCCATGTTGAAGCCGAGCAGGTTGATCTTGTATTCGGACAATGTGCGAACCTGCAACTTCAGATAATCGAGGGTGGGAATTGGACCACGGCTGATGTCGTCGCTTACTCCCCGCCATTCCATGCTTGGCCAATCGCGAATCGATAACGCTCGAACCTCGAGTCGTTTCGATCCTTCAGATTCAGGACGCAGTAATTGGCGAAGGGTCTGAACGCCGTAGAAAAGACCTTGCGCAGAGTTGCCGGCGATCGCAATGCCAGTAGCTCGAACGCGAAGGACGTAGCCTTCCCTTCCCAGTTCGCTTTGCTTTCCGCCATTTGCATTCGCGGCAGAGGATTGAAACTCATGGTCGGTGAGGCGGCCGAGAGAAATGTTTCCGTCTCTGGTAGAGGCGGAGGTACCGGATTCGATTGCGATCTTGATTCCGCAGCGGTCAGCAATCTCCTTTTGGAGCGTCTCCGCGGCGACCCGGTCTTCGGGGCGGGTGAGAACGATCACGGTCGAAGACTTCAAAACAAATTTGCCGTCTTCAAGACGAACTTCTCTGGGAGCGGGAAGAATTTGGAGGGAGCGGGCCGCATCATCGCTGGTTGCGGGCGTGCTTTGGGCGCTGGCAGCGCCTGCTCCGGCGATCAGCATCATCGTTGGTATGAGTAGTATTCGTCGTATTCGTGCTGCAGCCGTGAGTGAGGCGCGCATTTTCATAAATTGTCTACGTTTCCCTGGGGATTCGATGCCACACGACAGCTAAGTCGGAAGCGCGCCGCCAGAGTCATTACTTTGCAAAAGCTTCTTTGTTGACTACGTAGGGCATTTTGGTGATGTCGCCGCCGTAGTTTCCTTCAATCACGTCAATGAGACCTTGAACGCAGCGGCCGGCCATCCCTTTTTCGGGATCAGACGATAGACGAGTAATGCGTCCGGCGCTGGCGAAGTGTGGCAGCAGGCGGCAACGATCTGCCAGCCCGGGATCGCGCAACGGCGAATCGGCCGGCAGCGGTTCGTTCTCGTATACATCGAGCGCTGCTCCGGCAATCCAGTTCTCGCGAAGCGCTCGAGCCAGGGCAGTCTCATCCACGACGGGGCCGCGCGAAGTATTGATCAACATCGCCGTTGGCTTCATCGAGCGCAGCGTGCTTTCGTTGATCAAATGGTATGTGGGGTTAGAGCCTTCCCCTGGGCGTTGCAGCGGAACGTGCAGGCTAATGAAGTCTGCGCTCTTCAAGCAATCGTCGAGGGTGGTGTAGCGGATCATTGTCTTATCGCGGCTGATGCCGCGCTCGAAGCGCAGATCCATCGTTTCCTGTATCGCCTGAATATATTCGCGGTTCTCGTAGGCGGGATCGTAGCAAAGAATGTCCATGTCGAATCCGGCGCACTTTTTAATCATGGCGAGTCCGATGCGGCCCGTGCCGATCACAGCCACAGTCTTTCCCGTCACCTCGTCGCCCAGGAACGGCAGGAAGGGATGCCAGTATCCCCATTGGTTGTCACGAGTGAGATGTTCGGCCGGCCACAGCTTGCGGGCTAACGCTCCCATCAAGAAGAAAGCAAACTCGGCCGTCGCCTCGGTAAGAACGTCGGCGGTGTTGGTGAAGGGAATCTTATATTTGTTGGCGTCGGCGCGATTGATGTTATCGAAGCCTACCGCGAGTTGCGAGACAACGCGGAGCGTCCCTTTGCCGGCTGCGAACACTTCGGCATCGATCGAATCACGCAGGGTCGTGATGAGCCCTTGCACTCCAGACTTCACCTTTTCGACGATGAGTGCCTTGGGCGGAGCTTCGGGCTGCGGATAAACCTCAAGGTCGTAGCCTTTTTGCCGGAGGATGTTTAAGGCGTCCCCAATATCACAGGTAGCAAAAACGCGAATTCGCTGGGTCATTCGCTCAGTAGTGTATCGCGAATCGGGGAGCGGCCGCGGAAGGCGGGTCAGGAATAGTGATCAAGCCGCATTTTGAAGCGCTGTGTCACCAAACGCAAAGCTGTGAGAGAGAAAGATAGAAGCGGAACTACGGTTGACCTGTTTCAGGGCGCGGATTGGCTGAAGCTGCGTGAGCGTGGTGGCGGACATCGGCGCCGAGAACCCAGAAGATAACGTCTTCGGCGATGTTCGTGGCGTGGTCCGCAACGCGCTCAATATTTCTCGCAACCAGTAGCGCATCTAGCGCCTGCTGAGTCACTTGCGGCTCTTCGTTCATCTTTCGCGCGAGCACGACGAAGGCTTCGTCTCGCATGCGGTCGACGACATGATCCATTTCTAAAACCGCCTGGGCGAGGTCCGCCTTGCCTTCCACAAAAGATTCGAGAGCGCGCCGAACCATGGCGCTAGCCGCCGCTGCCATGCGAGCGATGTCAACCGGGAGCTCGACTGAGGGGAGTTCGATCATATCCATGACGCGCTCCGCGATGTTCACCGCCTG
Source organism: Acidobacteriaceae bacterium (assembly GCA_025361625.1). GTDB lineage: Bacteria > Acidobacteriota > Terriglobia > Terriglobales > Acidobacteriaceae > Acidiflorens. The sequence continues at coordinate 11,121 of JANYKL010000192.1, read as the reverse complement.
ATCGCCGACACGTTCGAGGTCTGCGTTAATTTTGGTCACGGCGAGGATGAAGCGCAGGTCTACGGCAGCCGGTTGCTGGGTGGCAAGGACGTCGAAAGCCATCTCGTCGATCTCGCGTTCGGCGGCGTTGATGAGGCTTTCGTTCTCTAACACCAACTGGCAACGTGTCAGGTCACGTTCCGTGTAGGCCTGGCAGGCGCGATCCACGGCCAGTTCGGCGAGACCGCCCATGCGGAGCAGTTTATTCCGCAAGTCCTCCATCTGTTGCTGAAAGCGAGTACGCATGATTCCAACCTCGTATCTAAACCTAACTTATCCAAAGCGGCCTGTAATGTAATCTTCCGTACGTTTGTCGGAAGGCTTGGTAAATACTTTCTCAGTCTTGTCGAACTCAATCATCTTGCCCAGAAGAAAAAATCCTGTGAACTCGGCGACCCGGGCAGCCTGTTGCATATTATGCGTGACAATCACGATGGTGTATTGCTCTTTTAATTGGAAGATCAGCTCTTCGATCTTGCCGGAAGATATAGGGTCGAGGGCCGAACATGGCTCATCCATCAATAAGACTTCAGGCTGAACCGCCAACGCGCGCGCGATGCACAGGCGCTGCTGCTGGCCTCCGGACAAACTGGCGCCCGACTTCTTGTGCAAGCTGTCTTTCACTTCATCCCACAACGCGGCTGCGAGGAGCGATTTTTCGACGACCTCGTCGAGTGCTTTCCTGTTGCTGAAGCCATTCAATTTGAGCCCCGCGGCAACGTTGTCATAGATCGACATGGTGGGAAACGGATTCGGCTTTTGAAACACCATGCCAACGCGGCGGCGAAGTTGCGTGGCGGAGGTCCCGTTATAAACGCTCAGATCACCGATATGGACTGTGCCCTCAACTCTCGCGTCGGGAACCGTCTCATGCATGCGGTTCAAGCAGCGGATGAAGGTCGTCTTTCCGCAGCCGGAGGGCCCAATCAGAGCCGTGGCGTGATTTGCGTCTACCACGATGTTCACGTCGAACAGAGCCTGCGTTTTGCCGTAAAACGCGTTGAGGTGCTCGACTTTAATTCCGACGCCCATAATTTGTGGTCCTAAACTTTTTGGTCCTGAACTTAGTGACGCCCTTTAGATAATTCTCAGCGCACTTCTGCTAAAAATCTAGGTCCTCGCCAAAGTGCCGTGACGTACCGCGATGCGAACCGCGGCCACGGCGCCTACTATGAGCATAATTAAAACGAGCGCTCCGGCCCAAGCCTGCCGATGCCATTCATCATATGGCGAGATTGCATATGTAAAAATTTGCAGCGACAAAGCGGCAGTAGGCTGATCGGTCTTCCAATTCCAAAACTGGTTTCCAAATGCTGTGAACAGGAGGGGAGCGGTCTCTCCCGCGACGCGCGCGAATGCGAGCATGACGCCGGTAATGATACCGGAGGTGGCCGTGCGCAAAGTGATCGACAATGTTGTGCGCCATCGCGATACTCCAAGGGCGAACGCGGCCTCACGGGTCGCCTGCGGAACGAGTAGAAGCATTTGCTCGGTTGTGCGTGCAATGGTTGGAATCATCATGATCGCCAAAGCCACGCCGCCGGCAAATGCCGAAAAATGCTTTTGCCGCATCACTACCAGACCGTAGGCGACGATTCCGACGACAATGGACGGAACTCCATTCAAGACGTCGGAGACGAAGCGCACGATATTGCCGTACCGATTGCGTCCATATTCAGAAAGGAAAATTCCCGCACCGATTCCGAGCGGAACTCCCATCCCGCTGGCTATAGCAAGGATCACCATGGATCCGACGATGGCATTCGCCATGCCGCCACCAGGCTCGCCGACCGGCTTCGGAGTCTGCGTCAGGAAGGCGAGGTTCAACGATCCGATGCCCTTGTAGACGAGATAGGCAAAGATCGCGAAAAGGGGAAGAAGGACAAGCGCCACTGTCAAAAGAGCGAGCGCCGTCATTGCGTGATCGGTCGCGCGGCGGCGCAGGCTCACGGGGGGAAGTGCAAATGCCGGTATGGGCACGACCGCAGCTTTTAGCTTCATTTCCGTTTCCATACTTCCGCCATGTCTATACAACGCTCCGCGCGGGCTGGCCGCGAGTGACGCTCCACACCATCAAACGCGCTAATCCGTTGACCACGATGGTGACGAAAAACAACGCGAGTCCAATTTCGATCAGCGCGGACAAATAAAGATCGCCTGTTGCTTCCGAAAATTCATTGGCCAGCACGCTAGCCATGGTATAGCCCGGAGCAAACAATGATTTCGCAATCTCCGGGCGGTTGCCGATGACCATTGTGATGGCCATTGTTTCACCGAGCGCTCGACCGAGGCCAAGAATAATCGCGCCTACTATTCCGGCCCGTGCATTTCGCAGCACACCCATCCGGATCATCTCCCAGCGCGTCGATCCTAACGCCAGAACGGCTTCGCGCTGATGTTGCGGGACAACCCTCAGTACCTCCCGGGTGATCGACGAGATGATGGGGATGATCATGATGGCGAGAATCGTTCCGGCGGCCAGCATGCCGATGCCGTAGGGAGCACCGCTGAAGAGACCGGTCCAGCCGAGAGTCTTAGCTAGAAAAGGTTCGACATATTGTCGAAGAATTGGGACCAGAACGAAGATCGCCCACAGTCCATACACAACGCTAGGAATTGCCGCGAGCAATTCGGTAGTGAACGAAAGGATTCCGCGTAGCCTGGCTGGAGACATCTCTGTGATGAAGACCGCGACCCCAAGCGACAAGGGCACCGCAATCACGAGCGCGAGCAGCGATGAAACGATAGTCCCGAACATGAACGGCAGGGCGCCGTACTGGTCCGAGACCGGATTCCAATCTGATTGCCCAAAGAATTTCCAGCCAAAGGCATGCCATGAGAGTTGCGAGCCGACAACCAACTGGTAAACGATGAGTCCGAGGAGCGTGACCACGGCGGCGCCGCAAAACCACATCACGCCGGAGAAAATCATGTCCGGGACTTCGCTCACCTTGCCCTGCAGAAGTGAAGCGGTGCGAGTCTTGACTTTGGCGGCGATGTTGCGGTCACCCTCCGGTTCTGGGGCGCTGAAACGCAGCCGGGACGAGGCTTGATTGGGCATTCCGATTGAGGGTAGCAGGAGTGTGTTACAGAATGGTTAAAACCGGTCATGGTCATCCAACCGGACTTTGATTGGAACTTTGATTGTGACTCTGATTGGAACCACGATTGGAATAACTGGTGGCGACTAAAAAGGGAGCCATTCTGCTCCGCCAGCTGTGTGTAAGAATATTGATCGTCACCATGCCGACCTTTGCCGCCATTGATATCGGGTCTAATTCTGTGCGCCTGAAGATTGCGCGGCTTCAAAGTGGCCGGCTCAAGGAAATTCACGAGGATCGCGAAGTAACCCGGCTTGGAGAGGGCGTGTTCAGCGGCGGATTGCTCTTGCCTGAATCCATGTCGGACACGGTGCGAGTGTTGCGCCGTTTTCATCGTTCGACGCAGGAGTGCGGCACGGACTCGGTCAAAGTCGTCGCCACCGCCGCATTGCGCGATGCTCGCAATTCACGCGCATTTCTGGAGTGGGTCCGCTCTACGACGGGGTGGAACATCGATGTTATTTCGGGGCTCGAAGAGGCGCGCCTTATTCACCTGGGACTCGTCTCTACCAGTCGCCTTGGCTCGCGAAGCATATTGATGATGGATCTTGGCGGAGGCAGTTGCGAATTGACGCTATCTCGTGCCGGCAAGCTTCTGCATACCGTTAGTCTGCCGCTCGGAGCGGTCCGGCTTACGGGGGAATTTCTGCATCACGACCCTCCGCGGAAGAGCGAACTAAAACAGTTGCGGGGATTTGTTGCTCGCGAGGTTACGCGTGTTCAGGATCGCATAAAGATGGCACGGGTGGGCACTGTCATCGCGACCTCCGGAACCGCGGCGGCAATCGCAGGGGTTGCCAACCATCTGGCGCGGAAACGAGGCGGCAGAAGCGGGAATCACGTGACGCGAGAAATGGTTCGCAAAATCGCGAAGCTTGTATCTCAGCTAACGGTTGAACAGGGAGCCAAGGTTCCTGGGATCGGCCCACGCCGCGCCGAAATTTTTTGCGCTGGAGCGGTGGTGTATGCCGAGTTACTGGAGCGTTGCCATCTTGGAGGCTTCCGCTATTCCACGCTCGGGTTGCGCGACGGTATCCTGGCGCAGATGGCTGCGGAATACGATCGGAGCACACGTTCCGGCCGCGCCGTCGAACTAGAGCGTTCGGAATCGCTGAAGCGAGCGGTTGAGCATTACCGGGTCGATATCAATCACGCTTCGCTGGTTCGGGAATCAGCACTGCATTTATTTTCAACGCTGAAGTCGATCCACAATTTACCTGCGGAGTATCGGGAATGGCTTTCGGCGGCCGCAATGTTGTATGAGGTGGGAGACTACGTGAACCGCAACGGCCACCATCGTCATACTTATTACATCATCGCGAATTCTGAAATTCTGGGATACACCCCGCAGGAGCGGCGAATCATCGGCTCGATTGCGCGTTATCTCGGAAAATCGAGGCCTACGCCGGGGGATGGGCCGATGAGCTCCCTGAGTGCCGACGAGCAGGAAAACGTAACGAAGGCATCGATACTGCTTCGCATGGCGCGAGCTCTTAACATGGGTCGAATACACTCCGTCGAGAAATTCACGGTCTCGGCGCGCAGCGGCAAAGTTAATTTGAAATTGATCCCCAGAGGCAAAGCCAGCGTCGATCTGGAAGTGTGGGCGATAGAGAAGGATCGAAACTACTTTCGCGAGGTCTTTGGCCGCGAACTTTCGGTCGCCGCTGCATGAAGCGCGCGAAAAATACGTGGAGTAACACACCAGCTCAGTGAGCCGGAATTTCGCTTCATCTCAACTTTTGCGACAGCGCCTTTTTTAAGGTCGATGACCGCTTCCCCGCTATCGGCAATGACTCGCCCTAAAAACTCGCTCACGTTTGGGTTGTGCCCCACAACCATCATCGAGTCCTGGCGAGAATATTTCTCAAGCATTTTCTGGAATTCGGAAAAGCTCGCTTGCGGTCGCAGGGCGCTATCGACGACGACCTTGCCCTCATAGCCCATTTCGGTGCCGACGAGCGCCGCCGTTTGCGTGGCACGCTTGAGTGGGGATGACACGATGATGTCGGCCTGCACTCCAAGTGCGGCAAGGCCCCTGCCGACATATCCGCACTGCTCGACTCCGTCTTTATCCAACGCGCGTTTTTCATCTTTCCTGGGGTTGGCCTGACGTTGGCCTGCACTGGCGTGACGAAGGAAGTAGAGAAACATCTAAGATTATTCCTTTCCGTTACTACGCGCCGCAGACAGATTGCGAGTGGCAGCAGATCGCGATTGTCTTCTTGCGTATAAAGGTATTGCGGTGGGAATATTATCGGGCGATGCCGCGCCTTCCGCCAGCGCGATCAGGAAATCCTGGGCGCTGAACGCCGCTTTGCCTTGCGGAGGCCGCTTGCTTCTCCCTTTGGGCGATTGCCATGAGCGCAAGTAGCGGCCGTCATTCTGCAAGAACCGAGACTTCACGTTGTCGGCCATGTAGGCCGCAAGGATCTCGTGCACCACGCGATCGCGCAGAAGCGGATTCTTGAGAGGAAATAAAACCTCGACACGCTCGTGCAAATTGCGCGCCATCCAGTCTGCACTGCCAAGATAAACTTCGGGCTCCCCGTTATTTTCGAAATAGAAGATGCGGCTATGCTCTAGGAATCGTCCGACAATACTGCGCACGCGAATTCGATCGCTCAGGCCGCGAACTCCTGGTCGCAACGAGCAAATACCCCGCACCAGCAGGTCTATCTCAACGCCAGCCTGGGACGCGCGGTACAGCGATTGAATGATGCCGGCGTCGAGCAGCGAATTAATTTTGACGACGATACGGGCTGGACGTCCCGCCTGGGCGTGCTGCGCCTCGCGCTCGATCAGCGTCATGCATTTTTCCGCCAGATTCAGCGGAGCCACGATGAGAGGCCCATAATCCGGATGCTCTGCGTAGGCGGTAAGAAAACTAAATAAATTGTGAACCGCGCCGGTGATTTCCGCGTCGCATGTCAGGAGGCTGAGATCAGTGTAAAAGCGCGCGGTAGTAGCGTTGTAGTTTCCGGTGCCTAGATGCGCGTACTGACGCGTAACGCCATCCGGATCACGCCTCACCAGTAACGAAAGCTTGCAGTGCGTCTTCAGCCCGACGAGTCCGTGGAAGACCTGAACGCCGGCGTCTTCCATGTCGCGGGCCCATCGTATGTTCGAGGCTTCGTCGAAGCGCGCTTTCAGTTCGACAACAGCGGTGACTTCTTTGTGCGCCGCGGCCGCCATTAAAGAAGGCACGATCGACGAATGCTCATTGGTGCGATACAGAGTCTGCTTGATTGAAAGGACCCGGTCATCCTCGGCTGCCGACTGAATGAACGAGGTCACGGCCTCGTAGGAGTCGTAGGGGTGATGAAGCAGGACATCATGTCGACGCAATTCTTCGAATAAATCTTGCGACTTCGCCGTCAGGCGTAATTCTCTTGGAACAAAGGCGCGGAACTTGAGTTCGGGGCGTTGAGCCTCCTCGTAAATATTCATAAGCCGCGACAGATTGACGGGCCCGGGTACAGGAAAAATCTGCCAAGGGTCGAGCTCGAATACGGTCCCTAGACGTTCGACGATTTCAGGGTTGGCCTCGAAATCAATTTCCATACGCACGGCGTCGCCCCTGCGCCGGTTGTGCAGCTCGGTCCGCACCGATTCGAGGAGGTTTCGAGACTCCTCCTCCTGCAAATAAAGGTTGCTATTTCGGGTGACGCGAAATGCGGCAGACGAAACGATGTCGTAGCCCTTATAAACCTGAGCAGCGTGGTACACAACCAGGTCGGAGAGAGATATATAGTCGATCGTCCCGTGGGAGGGCAGCCGCACCAGTCGCGGAAGGGCACGCGGCACTGTCACCACGCCGGTGTAAGTCAGCGAAGACCGACGGCGGCGGCGGAGAAGCAATGCGACGCACTGCGCCTTGTTGATCACGCGAGGAAATGGATGGGCGGGATCGACCGTTACAGGCGTGAGGAGGGGATCCAGTTCGCGCTCGCAATAAGCATTGGCGAAGCTGAGCGCTTCGCCGTCGAGTTCGTCAATTCCGAGGACGCGGATTCCCTGCTTCGCGAGAGCAGGACGCAAGCCGTCATTCCAGCAGGAATATTGGTCGTCGACGAAATCGTGGGTCGCCTCTTTGATGAGCTCGCGCTCTTCGACCATGGACAGGCCGTCGGCAGTAATGGAGTTGTGGCCATCTTCGATCTGCTGCAGCAATCCCGCGACCCGTACCTCAAAAAATTCATCGAGATTGCTAGCCGAAATGGCAAGGAACTTAACTCGCTCCAGGAGCGGATTGCGCTCGTCGCGTGCCTCCTCGAGGACGCGCAGGTTAAATTTCAACCATGACGCTTCGCGATTCAAAAGCGGGGAGCGCCGACTGGGGGGCTTTCGAGACATGATGAGATATTTTCGCCGGCAGTTGGGGCTTGAACCAGCGGTACCTCTACAAGGGGCGTAGCGGATTCAGTATATCAAGAATCGAAAGACGGCTGATTCTTCGCGCTTACGTCGGTCGTTCGGCTAGTGGGCCAGCTTTTCAACTCCTGAAGGACTCCTTACCTGGATTTACCCCGACCTGAATCTGCTTGCATCGCTGAGTTGAAGTGGAACAAGGTTTAAAACCCTGAGTTTTGGTAGACGGCATTTTCCTACTTCACTTGTTTGATTGCGGCCTTAACTTTGTCGGCGACATTCGAAGGCAGCGGAGCGTAACTGAGTTTCGTAGCCATGGGCTGACCATCAGTGACCATCCAATTCAAGAAATCAGAAATGATCTTTCCTTTTTTTGAGTCCTTCGACTGCTCAGGTATCAGCAGCCAGGTGAAGCTGGAGATCGGATAAGCCGTCTTTCCCGGGGCATTGGTGATGGAGGCACGAAAGTCTGCCGGCATCGCGGGGGCCGAGGCTGCCGCTTCGGTGACGGTTTCAAGCGATGCTTTTACAAAATTTCCGGCGGCGTTTTTTACGGACCCGTAGGTGATTTTATTTTCGGCGGCGTAGACCAATTCAACGTAGCCGATGGAACCCTGGAGTTGGCGCACTTGTCCGGCAACGCCCTCGTTGCCCTTTCCACCCATTCCAATCCGCCACTTTACGGAGCTACCCTTGCCGACGCTGCCGGCCCATTCTTTGCTGACCTTCGCGAGATAGTCCGTGAAAATAAAAGTTGTGCCGCTGCCGTCAGACCGGTAAATCACGATGATTGGCTGGTCTGGAAATTTCATCCCGCTATTGGCTCCGGTGATCGCAGGATCATTCCACTTAGTAATCTTTCCGAGGAAAATTCCGGCCAGGACCTCGGGAGTGAATTTGATTTCGCCGCTGACTCCGGGAACGTTGTACGCCGGCACAACCGCGCCTATCACGGTAGGAATGTGCAAGATCTTAGTCTTCGCTTGCTTAAGCTGTTCGTCGGTCATCGGCCCATCGCTTGCGCCGAAGTCGACGGTTCCGTTCAGCACCTGCCGAATACCGCCGCCGCTGCCGATGGACTGGTAGTTGATCTGCACGTCCGAATGCAGTTTGTTGTATTCACTGAACCACTTCGAGTACATGGGATACGGAAAGGTGGCGCCCGCTCCATTCAAGGTGGTGGTCTGCGCTGAAAGCGGAAGTGCGAGCAGTAGACCGGTTAACAGAACTGCGATGCGTTGGGTCACTAGCGGCTCCTCGTAAAAAGCTGATTTTAATTATTTAGCTATTTGTATTCGACGAGTGTTACAGGAAGGTTACAAAAGGGATTCGCAATCAACTCTAAAGCCAGTTAGTGGCTGACTAATGGCCGATCTGATCAAGGCGCGCGAGTTCAAGGCCGAAGAGCGTGTTATGGGGGAATTCCCGTTGCAAGCCGGTCAGCAGTTCGCGGGCGCGCGTAACATCTTTCTCCCGGACATAGGCGATGGCGAGGAGAATTCTGGCAAAGGGGGCCAGGAGATGACCTTGGGCGGCGGTTGTTTGCAATTCTGCGATACCGCCTTGTTTATCTCCAGCGACGCCACCCATGCGAAGCAGCCACCGAACCGGCGCAGACATGGAGCCGATAATGTAGCGGCTCACACCGCTGGCCAGATGCGCGTCGTAGCAGGTTGGATCGGCAGCGAGCAACTGTTGCGAGTACGTTGTGGCTTCTTTCGTGAAATGGAGAGATGCCACATTGCGTTTTTCGATCAGCGCGGCGAAGTCGGAGCGTAATCCATTCGAGAGCGTCATTGCGAACAGCGCGTCCAGATCACGCCCATCTTTGGCCAGCCTCGCCTTTGCCATCTGCTCGGCGCGATCGAGTTGCTGTTCGAATCGCGTCCGCTGAGCGGGATCGGCATGATAAGTCTTTCTGGCAGCGAACACCGAGTCGCTTTCGTAGAACTGAGCCTCCAGCGCTCCAAGGCGGTTGAATTCAGAAAATAAAACGTCAGCCGCTTCGCTCACGGGGCCCATCGGATCCTCTGGATTCAACTTTTCCCATGCCTCGAATTCGCGTTGCGCGCCGGAAAAATCCAGATCATAGAGACGAACGAATCCGCGATCAAGCGAGGCGGAGGGAAGGTTGGTCGATGCACGCATGGAACCGGCCCCGGCTAACAACAGCGATGCGAGGCAAACTTTTATGATGCGCTCGCAGAATCGTCCTCGATTCGAGCTTACGGCCGCCCGAGTGGCGGTGTTCTCCGGTTTGTTCGCGGCGTGGTTTGCGGCGTCGTTCGCGGTGAGATTCACGGTGGCGTTTGCAGTGCGATTCGTGCCGAACCAAGTCATGAGTATCATTGGATGCCTGTGATCTAACGCTCGGCGAAACTTCCGGCGCAAACTATTATCATCTTTGAGACTGCTGTCACGCTGCTTGCAAATCAGGGGAACTTTGAGCGATCAAACCAAATACGCTCCGGGATGGCCCGGAATTCAACCGCGTTGGACGTCCAGCGCCAAAACCGGGGTCGGCACCGCGCTGAATCTTAACAGCCGGGTTTGGTTCACGCTTAGCCACGGCGTTCTCGATGAGATCTATTTTCCACGTGTCGATCAGGCTTGTACCAGAGACTTCGGGCTTCTCGTCACCGATGGCCGTTCCTTTTTTTCCGATGAGAAGCGTCACTGTACTTATAAAAATGTTCCTTTTGAACCGGGCGTTCCAGCCTACGAACTGGTTAACACTGACGTCAATCATCGATATCAGATCGAGAAAGAGGTTCTGACGGATCCGGTGCGCAATGTTGTTTTGCAGAAGGTTCGGTTCGTGCCGCTGCAGGGAAAATTGCAAGATTATCGTCTCTACGCTTTGCTCGCTCCCCACCTCGGCAATAACGGTTATGGAAACACGGGCTGGGTTGGAGACTACAAGGGCAAGCAGATGTTGTATGCCACGCGTGAAGAGCTCGCGTTGGCGTTGGCGTGTTCGGCGCCGTTTCTTAAACGGTCGGCTGGATTCGTCGGGCAATCGGATGGGTGGCAGGATTTATCCCGGCACTTTCAGATGGAATGGGAATACGATCACGCGGAAAACGGCAACATCGCTCTCACTGGTGAAATCGATCTCGAAGCGTGCAAAGGAGAGTTCATTCTCTCACTCGGGTTCGGCGGAAATTGGGCGCAAGCGGGGCAGCAAGCGGTCTCTTCCCTGCTTACTTCTTATCGAAGTATCCGCGAAGATTACGTTTTGCAGTGGCAAAGCTGGCAACTCACGCTAAAGAAACTGGATGAGAAACCGCGAGAGAATGACCTTTACCGCGCCAGCGTTGCGGTCTTGCGCACGCATGAGTCCAAGGATTTTCTTGGAGGCATTATCGCGAGCTTGTCAATTCCCTGGGGCTTTAATAAAGGGGACGAAGACCTTGGCGGCTATCACCTTGTGTGGCCGCGTGACCTTGTCGAAAATGCCGGGGGCTTACTGGCGGCGGGCGCGTATGACGAGGCCCTGGCAGTTCTCCATTATCTAGAATCGACCCAAGAGGCCGATGGACATTGGGCGCAAAACATGTGGCTCGATGGCCGACCCTATTGGAATGGTTTGCAGATGGACGAGACCGCA
>JANYKL010000175.1 GCA_025361625.1 Acidobacteriaceae bacterium | reverse complement strand
GACAACCTGGGGTGTCGGAATCAGGAAACGTCCGTTAGAAAGCTTCAGATTCAGCAATGCGAGAGCTGCGGGATTTATGTTCGAGCCGTTACCGGCAACAGCTGCGCCGCCTTGGGCGCCAGTTTGTCCTGCGAATAATGCACCAAGGGCTGCGGCAGACCGGTCATTTGTAAGTGGAGGTTCAATCAGCGTGGCGGCGCAGGTCGTATTAATGGCAGTCGAAGCCCCGTTCAATTGACGCGTCCCCTGATAGGAACCAAAAAAAAGCAATTTGTCCTTCACGATGGGGCCACCTACAGTGAACCCGTACTGGTTCTGTCGAAGAACACCACGCGGCTGTCTGGCTCTGTTGAAAAAAAAATTGTTCGCATTGAGGTCTTCGTTGCGGAAAAACTCGAAGAGATTCCCGTGATACTGGTTGCTGCCGCTTTTTGTGATGATGTCAACATTAGCGCCCGCGTTGTGGCCGAACCCGGCGTCATATAGTCCGGTCTGCACCTTGAATTCCTGGATCGTGTCTGAATTTGGGATCGGCACTCCGCCGCTTGATCCGCCGGTGCCTTCGTTGTCGTTCACCGAAATCCCATTTATCTGATAGTTGTTGTCGTACGAGCGAGCACCATGAACGAAGGTTCCGGCCGTTGATTGGGTCGGAGACACGCCTCCGCTTCCGCGCCCCAGTTCCGAGGCATTCGTCACCTGGGATTCAATTCCCGGCGAGAGTCCAATGATCTGCGTGAAATTGCGGGTGACCAAAGGCAGACTTTCGATCGAGTTTCCGTTCACCACTCGTCCCAAGGTGCTCGATTCTGTTTGCGCTAGAGTAGGAGAGGCTTCTACTATGACTTTCTCAACAACGTCCCCCACTTTCATGACAACGTCAAGGCGCGCTGTCTCAGCGACATTAATCTGCACACCGGAGTTGACCACTGACCGAAAACCTGGTCTAGCGATCTCGACCGTATAGGTTCCGGCGGGCAGTAAGGACATCGTATATCGACCGTTACCTTGGGATGCCGTCTGACGATTTTCGCCCGTGGCAGCATTAATGACCCGTACATCTGCATCTGACACAACTGCGCCAGTGCTATCGGAGATCGTTCCGCCAATCGCGCCACTCTCGGCTGTTTGTCCAACTGAGGGATGTTGGAAAGCGAATATCGAAAGCAATAAGCAGATTCGAAGTAGCACTCTTGTGTAAGTCATTTGACCCTTTACCGCAGAATGGCATGCGTCGCGAGGTACACGAGGGCGCGGCCCAAAATTATCTCCCGGAAAAGCTAGCACCCAGTATTTTGCATGTCAACCAGTTTCATTTCCGGAACTCCCCAGAAAGCATACTGGTCTCACTGCGAATGAGAAAGATCGGAATCATTTCTGCACACAAGACGGTGGTACGTTAAATTTCTTTGGCCCCCTGAAATGTAGGAGTTTTCCCCTCCATCCGATTCAGTTTAAAGAGCTCACTGCTCAAATCTTCTACAAAGCTAGTTTGTTCAACCGAAATCCAAACTTGATCACGAGCGAGGTCAAAACCGTGTAACCATAATCATGAATCGGGGGCTGGTTGTCCCACCGCCCTGGTCGTATGCTCTACTCAATGCTTTGGTGCTATCGACGATTACATGCCCTTCAACATCGAGCAGTGGGTTGAAGCCGTTTTCCATTTACCTGAATCATTCACCCAGGTGTCGCTGCAGATCACCGTTCGCGCCCGATGCGTGCCGTCAAGCTCCGCGTCGTAGGTGAACGTGTAATGTGATACTGCGGTGTTTGAACCGAAGGTTGCGACATGCACGTCGCTGATGTCGCCGCTCTTCCACTTGCTCGTCTTGTTCTGCAAACCTTTGATGAAATCGTCCTTCGTCTGCCATGCCCCCCAGCTGTTTCCTGCCATAAAGCCATCAGCCAAATGCTCCTGCGCCCACGACACATCGTTTTTCATTTGCGCAGTTCTGGAGTCCTGCTGCAGTTGTTTGATCTGCTGGACAACATCGCCACCAGCTTGGGCTTTGAGGTTAATACCTAGTGTCAGAAAACAAAGCATGGTTGTAACAGCGATAGCCGTTGTTTTTGTCAATGTATGGCTCCTCCGAGAGAGCGGCAGCAATCGTACACCTCGGTGACCTGTTGTGCACGCGGTCTCTAGGCTGACGGGTGGATGTCTCCGGCATTTGGGGAAAGCCTCCGCTCAGACCGGAGTTCAAAACGACGGATGGGTATTGCTGGAACGGCAGGTTCGAAAAGTACGACCAAAGACAGCAAGATGCCGTGAACCGGCTTACTTTTCACAGGCCAACATGCTACGCCTGTTTAAACGACCTTTCCATGATCGTTGTTAAGAGGCACGTTTTGACCCCATGTCGTTGCAGGTCTGGTGCGTGGCCTCGATATTGGCATTTACTGACGTTCTCACTTCGCAATAACTAAAGCTCTAGTGAAAACTCTAGGTACCCTAGATAGAACCTAAGCGAAATTGCGAACTTTCCAAACCAGCCACCGGGCACAGCAAGACAGCAGCCCCGACAAGAAACGCCGCAATCTCCCCAATATTCTGGAAGGGGAATGGCACGAAGGACGGCTTGTCGATTCCTGCCGCGACAAGGAACACTGAGAGAAGTGCGACACGTCGCTCTCTACACCTTCAGCCGCAACCGCAATAACATGCAACCCTTCCTGCTTTCTTGTGCCGCTGTCCGTGGCCAGATTCCCACGCTTATCCGCCGACATGTGGTTTTTCTTGCTGCCCTCTTGCTACTTCAGACAGCAGCCCTCGAATTTCGCCCGAAGCTGCCCGATCACTTGATTACGCCGCGCGGCACAGACCCACCCCTATTTGCGGTTATCTTGGGCGTCCTCTGCGGCTGTCTCGCAGTCGTTCAAGTCCTCAACAATCGTTCGCTCCTTGAACGCGCCCATCGTTCGGCGCAAGCGAATGCAGGCTGATAGTTGGCGTAAAATCGCGATTCCACTCATCATAGGCTCAATGAGCGCTATCGCCTGTTAACAACAGTTGAGAAGAGAAAAGCGCTGCTGGTGCTCAATTTCGGGCGAATGTCGCTGGCATTCGGGGCGTCCAGACTAGTAACAGAAATAGACCCACCGCATAAAATGGGATGGCTTGCCAGAGAGTGCCACGAAGCACCATGCGAACCACTACTCCATAAAAAACGATGGTCTCGCCGAATGCCATCCCGATGATTTGACCGGCTTGCCACCGTCTGAGAGCCTTTGGATCAGAGGCGTCCCTCGCTAGGGCCTCCTCGGAGCGATGAATCGCCCGACCGCGAATTTGAAACCCTCCGAAGACTGCCCACAGCGCCAAGCCTGCCATCGCCCAATGCCACAACGTCCAATCACTGCAACCGTAACCACAGACACTCTGCGTGATCCAAACAAGCAGAGGCATGGCCAAAACGAATGCTGCGTGAATGAGCCGCATCCTTCTTAGCTGTGATTGCATTTGGTGAACGTTCTTAACATTCATGGAATCAGCGTAGGCCGCCCGCTCTGAAACGTCCACGTTACTTCTGTCCAAAGACTCCGCGCCGCCTTGGTCGCTACGACTTGTTGTTGGCGATAAATCGCCATTGCACTAACCACGGTCAATTAGTGAAATGGCCTGTTTTCGACAGTTGAGCTTTGGCCCAGCATGTGGCTGTCGGCTCGGCATCTTTTGACGGCGAGAACCTTTACTGCGGCAAGCCTATCCGGCGCAGCAGATCGGCGTAGCGGGGGTCGGAGCGGAGCGAGTCGTACACTGGATCGGTTTTCACAAAATTCAGCCAGCTTGAGTGCTCTTTGTACGCACGTTCCAGCCAATTAACCGCTGAATCTCTGTCGCCCAGCCGAGTGTATAGCTGCGCGAAGTCCAGTGGAGCCACGTATTCCCGTTGGGAGCTTGCTTTCAGTGCTTGTAATTGTCTGTCCAAATATCCGCGATAGCCGCCGATCGCGTATGCGTGCTGCAATTTCGCTGCGTCTTCTGCTTGCCCGGTAAGTACCAGCGACTTGTTCCAGTGCGTGACAGCTTCTCCGTACACACCCTTCGCGGCAAGTATATCTCCTTGCAGCCCTTCAGCCGCTGAGCCAAACGCAGGCTCCATGTCAGCCATCTCTTTCGCCGCTTGTAGTGCTCGATCATATTGGCGGGCGTAGTAAAAGGTGAGAACGAGGAAGCTGTTTATTGATACTGAGAACGGGTCTAACTCACGTGCCCGCCGAATCTCTCTCATGGCGTCCGTGTCTCTACCCACGACCGCCAAATAGTGCGCGAACCAATGATGAGCGGTGGCGTAGTTGGGATTCAGTGCCACAGCCTTCTGAAACTCCGCTTCGCTTCTGGAGTAGTCCCAATCATAGGAAAGGTGGATGAGTGCAAGCGAGTTGTGGCCTTCTGCAAGGCTGTCGTCCAGTTGTATTGCCCGAATCGCTGCCGCTTTAGCACGCGGCATGGCTTCCAACGGGGAAAGGCGTCCATGATGTGCAAGTACCAAATAGGAATCAGCCATCCCCGCGTATGCTGCTGCATAGCCGGGGTCTAGCTCGATGGCCTTCTGAAAGAACCCCAGTCCTTTGAACTCGCCTTCGCTAGTCCTCTTGTTCCACCAGTACCTGCCCCGAAGATACGCGTCCTGAGCTTCAGGAGAGGTGCTGTGGAGGGTCTTCAACGAAGTTTGTTGCGAGGCACCCAGCTTGACATTGACCGCATTCGCAATTGCCCCGGCCACCTCGCCTTGCAACGTGAGTACATCGCGCAACTGGCGGTCATAACTTTCTGCCCAGACAGGCATATCACGTGCGGCATATACCATCTCGACAGAAATTCGCACGCGGTCGCCAGAACGCTGCACTGAGCCTTCGACGATTCCATCGACATTTAAATCCTTCGCAATCTGCGGAACTGACTTATGAACCCCTTTATACTGCATGGTGGAAGTTCGCGAAATCACTCGCAGAGCCGAAATCTTAGACAAATCGCCAATCAACTCTTCCGTGACACCGTCAGCAAAGTAGTCCTGCTCTGAATCATGAGATAGGTTCTCCAAAGGCAGCACCGCGAGCGACTCGATACGGGGGGGCAGTCGCAGGGCTCAGCCATTGGCGCAGCTTACCCGCCCTAAACGCCACAACCACCGAAAGTAGTAGGGCAAGACCTCCGGCTATCGCAGCCACGCCACGCCACAAGACACGGGTTTTGCGACCTGTGTCGGTTGCGGTTCCGCTTGTCGAGATTCGGTGTCCCGCTTGAGCCGTTGCAAATCCGTTCGCATCTCGGCTGCGCTCTGATAGCGCAGCTTGCGGTCTTTCTCCAGCGCCTTCGTGATGATTTCTTCGAGCTTCGCCGGAATGTCCGGGTTGATTCGAACTGGCGGAACAGGGGCTCGATTCAATATCGAATCAAACGTCGTGCCCGTCGTGTCGCCGCGAAACGGAAGCAGCGCCGTACACATCTCGTACAGAACCGCGCCGAACGAGAACAGGTCAGTTCGGGCATCTAGTTCTTTCCCTCGCACTTGCTCCGGCGACATGTAGGCGACGGTTCCCAGCGAACTGCCGGGACTCGTCAGATGTTCCTCTGACTCAATGGTCGGGGCGCTCGGGGCAACGCTTTCAGACCTGAGGGTGACTTTTGCTAACCCAAAGTCCAGAATCTTCGCCTGCCCGCGAGCCGTCACGAAGATGTTCGCGGGCTTCATATCCCGGTGAACGATTCCTTTGGTATGTGCTGCCTCCAGCGCATCCGCGATCTGGATGCCCAGATCGAGCACGGGTTCGATCTCCAAAGCCTTGCCCGCGATCCGATGCCGCAGGGTCTGACCTTCGAGCAATTCCATAGCAATGAAGGTTCGCCCATCGGACTCGTCAGTCTCGTAGATCGTGCAGATGTTCGGGTGATTGAGAGCGGAAGCAGCCTTGGCTTCGCGCTGAAATCGGTTGAGAGCCTGAGCGTCTTGAGCGACATCATCCGGCAGAAACTTGAGGGCGACAAATCGGCCTAGTTTCAAATCCTCTGCCTTGTAGACCACACCCATCCCGCCGCCGCCCAGCTTTTCGATG
>JANYKL010000157.1 GCA_025361625.1 Acidobacteriaceae bacterium | reverse complement strand
CGGTTCTGGTGAACGAACCCCAGAACGCTGAGATGAAAATGAGAAAGATCGCCTGATGCCATCGTCCGTGGTGCTCACCCTTCGAAAAACCGACGAAGGGTTAGGCCGCCCCTTAGTGGTGGTGCAAAGGTGAGCCAGCCCCCTTTTGCTTACCAGAAAAAAGTGACAGCCGGCCACTGAGCATGACCATTTTCGTCAAGTCATTCAAGCAGTCGAATCCGATGTTTTCGTAGATCCCGTTAAGTCGTTAGGGTTCAAGTCAAATTGCGGCACTAGGTCAGCAATCACGTCACAAATAGAGAAAGCTTCTTGCGTTAGCGCAACGATTGTTTAAAACCCCGCCGTCCGGCTCTATCTCAGTGTTTACATCCCCCTTACATCCTTTTTACCTCGCCCTCCTCGCAATAACGCTCTAATCATTACAGGGCGAGAGCAGTTGCCCTCGGCAGTTGACTTTAAGGAAGCAGGGAAAAGAAAATGAAGAAGTATTCCAGTTTAGTATTGGCGTTGGTTGTCGGCGCAGGAGCTATCGGAATGGTAAAAAACCGTACCACCACGAACACTCAGGATGCGAAGCAGCAGGCGGAGAGCGCGGCATTTCGGGACGGAAAGTACCTTGGGAAACTTGTCGCGGAGCGCGGCGACGCAGCACACGTAGCGACAGCTCGCTGGGCAAACGAGTTGGACCGCGCTAAATTCGCCGCTGGTTACGAGCAGGCCTATCAAGCGGCTGCAACCGGCACTACTGCGGTGCTTGCAGATGGGAATGCTATCGCCGCCTATCGAGACGTGCTCTATCTGGGCAAGCTTGATTCAGAGCGTGGTGAGAATCCGCATGTTGCATCCGCGCGTTGGTCTCAGCTCGCCCACCGAACCGCCTTCACTGAAGGCTACAATCAGGGTTTCAAAAACGGGGAATCGGCTAGCACCGAGCAAAGCACGATGCGCCTTGCCAAAATTCTTCGCTAAGTCTGCGAGCGAGTGCGGCTTTACCTGGGTATGAAGTTGGTTGACGATTGCAGATGAACTCTCTATTCAAGGACCGCATTCTTACCTGGGCGGTGCCTGTTGTGCTCACCGGAATTCTTGTTGCCCTAGCCGTACTGCAATACCGCTGGAGTCGCCAGGTCAGCGAGGCTGCCACCACGCGGATGGAAGCCAGCCTGCAAAATTCCATGATGAATTTTCGACTGGATTTCGCTCGCGAACTCGCCACGATGTGCCTTGAATTGCAAGGAAACAACGCATCGTCGGCGGACGCGAAGGAACTGGCTGCGAGAGTCGATACCTGGCGACGAACCAGCTCTCTCTCGGGCCTTATCTTGAACGTGTATGTCTGGAAGCAACGAGACGGTGCCGAAACGCCGTTGCGCCGGCTATCTCGCACGCAGCCTCGCTTCGAAACTTTGGGGGACTGGCCGACCGGTTTCGACGCGGTCCACCAACTTCTTCTGAATGAAGGTTCCATGGCCGGGGCGTCCCTTAGTGATGGTTCGGTGCCTAAGCGATCTCGGAACAAGAAGGTATCGCCGCAGCCAGGAAATGATAATAAAATTGTCATCGGAGCGATCGACGAGGGTGTTCCGGCTCTTATCGTGCCGGCAACCAGATCCGATGATCCAATCTGGCTGCTGATAGAGCTCGATTCCACATTATTAAAAGATCGGTTGCTCCCGCAGTTAGCAGAGCGCTATTTTGGCGACCCCAGCTCCGCTGATTATTCCGTCGCGATCGTCTCTGCTAACGTCGACCAACCGCGAGTTCTATTTTCGTCCGGAGCCGGTTTCGGCGAAAATCCGCGGGTCAATATCGATTCATCCTTAAATCTGTTTGGGCCTCCGATCGTCCGCGTGGGAGCTCCGCAGCCCCCGTTACAATCCGAACCAGAGCAAGTGCGAGGCATTCCACAGCGCCCCGAAGCCACTATGTCCGCCACGTTGCCCGTCATGGGTTTCTACAAAATACGCTTTGACCCAATACGCGGCGGCACCGGAGATCAAGGATGGCAGATTGTCGCGAAGCATCGCTCTGGCTCCGTCGCGGCGGCAGTGGCCCGGTTGCGTTATCGAAATCTTAAACTTAGTTTTGGAGTGCTGCTGGTTCTGGCAGCGTCGGTTGCGCTTATTGTGTTCAACAGCCAACGTGCTCGACGGTTGGCCTTGCTACAGATGGATTTTGTGGTCGGAGTTTCGCACGAACTGCGCACTCCGGTCGCGGCAATTCTTTCTATCTCCGAGAACATCGTTGACGGTGTGGTAGTGGACGAAAGGCAATTGCTACGCTACGGCGGAATGATCAAGAATCAAGCCCAGCGGCTGCAGCACCTGGTCGAGCAGGTTCTTCGGTTTGCCGCGGTACACCGGCGAACCACAAGCTATACCATCCGCCGATTGCAAATTGCGGACGTAGTTGATGAAGTTCTGGAGAGCATGTCGACCATCATTTCTGCGTCCGGATTCACAGTGGAACGCAAAATAGATTCCGACTTGCCGCCAGTGAATGCCGACTTCGGTGTTTTATCGCAGTGCTTGCAGAATCTGATCACCAACGCCATTAAATATGGTGGCGAGAGCAAGTGGGTCGGTATTCGCGCGATCGCTACGAGTGCCGGCAATCCCGCACAGGTGAGCGTAACCGTCGCAGACCGCGGCATTGGTATCGATCCCAGTGAAGTGTAGCACATCTTCGAGCCCTTTTATCGGAGCCCTAAGGTAATGGAATCGCCCGTCCCCGGCACCGGCCTGGGTCTTTCGCTAGCCAAAAGCTTTGCCGAAGCGATGGGCGGAAGTCTTTCCGTTTTCAGCGAGCCAGGCAAAGGAAGCGCCTTCACGATTCAGCTTCCCGCGGCGTCTGGGCCACATCCGGAGTCGAACGAAGCCCCAACCCAAACTGTGATGAAGAATCTTCACTCGACAATGAACTAAAATTACGGAACCGTGAACGAGAGCATATTGCTGGTCGAGGATGAAGAAGCATTGCGGGTCGCGCTCACCGATCGTTTGGAGAACGAGGAGTATCTTGTCGAATCGTCCGGCGATGGGGAGGAGGGCTTCAAAAAGCTCTCGAGAGACGGTTCAATCTACTGATCCTCGATGTCATGCTCCCGCGAAAAAAAGGGTTTGATATTTGCCGCGACGTACGGAAAGCTGGACTCGTCGTGCCGATCATTATGTTGACGGCAAAAAGCGAGATGGTTGACAAGGTTTTGGGCTTGAAGATCGGCGCTGACGACTACGTCACAAAGCCATTTGAAATGATTGAACTTATGGCACGCGTAGCGGCCCTTCTACGCCGGGTTCCAGCTGCAACCGTTGACGAGAGCCCCGCTTATAACTTTGGAGACGTACGCATCGATCTTCCGGGAACCTCGGTCACTCGCAAGGGAAAAATTGTTCCTCTCTCGGCACGTGAATTTCAACTGCTGCGATATTTTGTCCAGCATCCAGGGGAGACGCTTTCTCGCGACGTGTTGCTGCAAGACGTTTGGGGCTACAGTGCGGATGCGTTCACCCGCACCGTTGATGTGCATGTAGCCAGTATCCGGCAAAAGCTCGAAGCCAATTCAAAGAAGCCATCACATTTCCTTACGGTTCAAGGTCTGGGGTACAAATTCGCTCCCTGATCTGACGGGTGACCCACTCATTCTTCCCCTTTGCGAATGAGAAGAAACCGGAAAACCTCCCATCTGACTCGTATTACTACCAAGGGCAATCACCGCCTCACCCGTTTCGGGAAAGGCCTTCCTCAAACCGGCACGATTACGATTGACTTCTCCCCCTGCCACTCGCTACCGTCAAACTGCACGCAAAAAAAAGTGGAGCTGACTAAACGCCACAGCTCCGAGTTATCTCCATTGTTATCAAGATTTTGCCCGCATCTCCTTTAGATGCAAAGATCTGAGTGTTATTCCCCACGCAACGGTAACAATAGACTTGACTAACCCAATCAGCGATCCTAGCCATGTTAATGATAGAGGGTGCAAACTGCGCTCCACGACCGGCTACCCTTCACTGAGGTTCAAGTTTACACTGGGGAACCTATCGGCGAAGGGGATGACGTTGTGGAGTTCAAACTCCTGTATTCTGGCCAGCTTCTGGGTGCAAAAAAGAACAATCCCCGAGTTGCGCAGAAGCATGCGATCCGTAAAGAATTTCATCCCCAGCTTCAGCGCTTATGGGCGACCCATCACAACCTAATGGAATTAGCAATGATGGCGGGGCAGCAAGAATGGCGCGGAGAAAATCCGCACCTCGCGCCTAAAAATGAGGTTATCGCATGCGGGTTAAATTATTTCGCCCAGTGGGAGCGTTCCGGTTACAAGTTTCTTCCTTTGGTGACCGATAAGTTGTGCTTACGTTGCAGTCTGGATATTTTATTTCTTCGCCCAGAGGAGCCGCGTTGTCATCGTCAAAGGCGGCGATTTGGATGCGAGGTTGAAAACTATTTTCGACGCATTGAGGGTTCCCAGTGACAAAAAAGAAATCGGAGATGATTCCCCCGGTGTTGGCGAGACTCCATTTTACTGTCTACTAGAAGACGACAAGCTCATATCGGACATTCGAGTGACTACGGATCAATTATTGGTGCTCCCTTCACAAAGCGAGATTCGAGCCAATGATGTCTTCCTCGTTATCAATGTGAAACTGCAAACAACTCGCAAGAACGCCTCATATGCATGGGCGTTTGAGTAGTTGGCTGATTGCGCGTTTGCAGTTAAGGCGTTTGGTTCGGAATTTTTGTCCAAGAAATTATATGATTCTCTCTAAACTTGGCGATCAGAGATATGAGGGCTTCCGTGAGAGCCAGTCGACCGATCTCGCCGCTGTTGTCCAGTTCCCAGCAAACCATTTCATGCAGAAGTTGGCTTCCTTTCGGCTTGAGTTTCGATGGGTAGCCAAAGCGCACACGGAGCCTCATGTCTGAATCATTCGACGAGGAAATCTCAAACACAGCCGTTTCCCAGTGCGCTGTTACAAACGCGCATCGCGCCGTACTGACAAAGCAGGTAAATGCGGGGCAGGAAATCGTCGTTGCGACCGAGCCTAGCCACCGAGACGGAGGAAGTTTAGATGCAATCACCGTTCAATCCCACGATTCAGAGACTCAATTGTTTGTCCAATTCTTTGAATCAGTTGCTCTCTGTGGACGGATTCTTCGGTGGCAAATAGAGAACCTGACCGAGCCGTGGAATAAGCTGCCTCCAGACTTGGAAGCTGCGATTGTAAGGCTAAATACAAAGTATGGATGGACCGATTCGTCTCCTTCTGGTTTGTCATTAATTCATGGACAGCTTCACACAGCGTCAATAGAATCTGTCGATCATCACCAGTCACGCGCGACACCTCCAAAGGCTGCCAATTCTATGCCGCTCGAATCAGTTCGGCAATCGTCCAAGAATGATCCATCACTATAGGACGGAGTTTGGGCTATCATATGGCTGTGAAAGTAAAACCGACCGACGAGTTTACGCGATTCCAAGGGGCGTTGCGGCAGATTTTGAGCGTCTCGCAGGAGGAACTAAAACGGCGTGAAAAGGAATACCAGTCTGAGCGTGCAACTAAGCCGAAACGCGGCCCCAAGCCTAAGACTTCGGACCACGTTTCCGGTAGTAGCGATTAGAAAGGCGTCGTACCGTCCTTGCCAGTAAGTTCTTTGTAAGTGAGCCGCTTGTTGGCGACCTGAGACAGGGCCAGCAGAAAGCGGTCTGAATCGTTTAGTGGGTTATCCTTTGTGGCGCGATTGTTGAAACGGAAAACTTGTTCATCAACGTAGCGTTCAAGATGAAACGGTTCCACAGCAACATAGGTTCCCTTCAAGCCACGCTTGAGCAAACTCCAGAAATTCTCAAGGCCGTTGGTGTGAACCTGTCCACGAACGTATTCTTCCGCGTGATTGACAACCTCATGAACGTAACGCCAATGCAGTTTGTCGTAGGGAACAGCATTGTCGGTAAAGACCTTGGTTCCGAATTTTACGTTTTCCAAGACTTCGGTCTGAAGCACTTCCCGCTTTACGTTGGGTACGACCTGAGCGCGAACCTGACGGGCGTCCCGGTCGAGCATACCGAGAACGATTGTCTTGCCAGTCGCACCACCTGTGTGTCCGCTCTGTGCTGCAAACCGCTCGCGCCGATCGCGGTGCATGTTCTTGACTTTGCCGCCAACGAAAGTTTCATCGACTTCCACGCCGCCGCTTTCCTTGCCGCCAAGTTTGGTTCCGAGTGTCCCGGTTTTGAGTGCGAGTCTCAGGCGATGCAGCATGAACCATGCGGTCTTCTGAGACACGCCGATGGCGCGGTGAATTTCGTGGGAAGACACGCCGTTCTTGCAGCTAATAAGCATCCAGAGGCAAGGAAGCCACTTCTGCAAAGGTACTGGGGAATCTTCAAAGATAGTCTCCACCTTGACGGAGAACTGGCGGCGACAGTTGCGGCACTTCCATCGCTTCTGAGTTTTGATGTAATAGGGCTTTGTGGCAGCGTCGCCTAGGCAGTCTGGACAGTGCGGCCCATTGGGCCATCGCATGGCAGCAACCGCGTCGATGCAGACCTGTTCATCGGTAAAGTATTGAATTGCTTGCAGTAAAGTCTTGGGGCTGTCCATGTCAAGACTATAGCAAAATGGCGTGGGTTAGTCAAGTATATTTATGCCCACGCAACC
>JANYKL010000148.1 GCA_025361625.1 Acidobacteriaceae bacterium | reverse complement strand
GGCAACGTCCAGGTAAACGGGGTGGGCAACTTTGAGGTGGCAGCGCAGCACATTAATTCCAAGCGCTTTTGCCTTCATAACCATGTCTCGGACAAATTCCGCGGAGGTGGGGGTGTGTACCGTCTCTGGGTAAAAGTCCTGATCGAGGGCCGCGATCATGTAGAAACGCTTTCCGTTTAAATAAAGCTTCCCGTCCCTCGCTTCGAACGATCGGAACCCGAACCGATATCGGCGTTGGTGGCGCGCAGCGCCCATAAGGGTGGCAGTCACCGAATACATAGCCGGGTTTTCAGGTCCCCAGAGTTCGATATTTTCTATCTGGCCAGTGACTCGCAAAGTGCGAGGCGATGATTCAAGGAGTTGGCTGGTTAAAAAAACAGACTTACGAGCACTGTCAAAAACTTCAATCTCCAGGGTTGTCGCGTTCGCAATCGCTCCCTCTTCCGCGGCAAGACCGATCCCAGCAAGGCGGATATCGACCTCGAATCGACCGTCAATGTGCGACACCACGTCGAGCCGATCAATATAAATACTCGGGCACAATTCGAGGCGAACACCTTGCCATATCCCCGAGTTTTGAACGTACCAATTTTGTTTGCCATGGGGAATTTCGTTGTACATCATCTCCGGGAATAATGCCTTATTCTGCGCAATATCCATCGGCGGATCGATTACGCGGATGAGGAGTTCGTTCGTGCCGGCGTTGATTGCATTTGTTATTTCGAAACTGAAAGGGGTGTACCCTCCCTCATGGCTTCCGATGAGCAGGCCGTTTACGAATATTTCGCAAAAGTAATCGACCGCACCGAACTTGAGCAAAACGTGACGAGTATCTTTAAAAGGACTCAGTTCAAAACCAGTTCGATACCAGGCTGCGCCCATATAGTCGCGCAAGTCATCGAATTGAACATTCCAAGACAAGCCGACGCGGGCCTTGCGCCACTGGTCGGACTGCTCGGCCGCTTCCCGCCCGAGATGGCCCGAAGGGTCAACCAGCAACTCCCAGCCCTGCTCGAGCTCGACTCGTTGGGCTGTGTCCGAAGATTGGAGCGGTAGTGAAAAGTTCAAGGGGGGCTACTCAGGCAAGAAGTATCTGAATATACTAAACGAATTCTGTGCTCTGTGCGAGAACCACGAGCCTGTGAACTGAGACGCCAACGGCCAGCCTGGTCGACGTATGGTTAAGACCTTCGTGCCAAATTGTTTACTCGGAACTTCGGGGTCGGGAACATAGCGTCCTGGCGCCTAAGAGCGGTAAGCCCCCAACGGATATCCTAAAAAAGGAATCTCGATTTTGAATACTAGCCTCTCGGAAAAAGCTGCTCATAAAACCCCGATTGAAATTCACACGATCACCGACGGCTTGTGTGAAGCTCGCATTTCCACCTATGGCGGCGTAGTCGTATCGCTGAAGGTTCCGGATCGGAACGGCAGACTGGCGGACATTGTGCTCGGCTTCGATGACCCTCAGGATTATGTGTCTCATTTCAACGGTCCGAACAACGCTTTTTTTGGAGCGATCATCGGACGGTACGCCAATCGTATCGCCAGCGGCAGTTTTGATCTCGGAGGCAAGAAATACACTCTTATCCGAAACGAAGGCGACAACACACTGCATGGGGGGCCTGGAGGGTTTCACAACGTCCTGTGGAGTGCGAAGGCCATCTTGAGCGGAGTGGAGCTGAGTTGCGAAAGCAAAGATGGGGACGGCGGTTTCCCGGGAAATCTCAGGGCCGAAGTTCGCTACACCCTAAGAAAGGGCGAATTGCAAGTTGAATATTCGGCCGCAACTGACCGAGACACTGTCATTAACTTAACCAATCATTGGTACTTCAATCTCGCCGGCAGAGGCGACATCTTGGGTCATCGACTCACCCTTCACGCCTCTCGATTTACCCCGGTGGATGGTGCGCTTATTCCAACCGGCGAATTCAAAAGTGTCGATCACACTGCTTTCGATTTTCGCAAAGCGACGGTCGTGGGAACAGTCGTAGAGTCGGAAGATCCACAGCTACGTGCCGCCGGGGGGTACGACCACAACTGGATACTCGACCATGGGGGAGCAAAATTGGGAGAGGCTGCCGAAGTCTACGATCCCATGAGCGGGCGTGTCCTGTCAGTACTTACCGACCAGCCTGGTCTGCAATTCTATAGCGGCAATTTCTTAGACGGCTCCGTAAAAGGCAAAGGAGGAACTCCCATCAAGGCACGCTCAGGGCTATGTCTGGAGACACAGCACTTTCCAGATTCCCCAAACCATTCCAATTTTCCTAGCACCGAACTGAAAGCGGGGGACCGTTACCATAGCATTACTGTCTACCGCTTTTCCACACGATGAACATTTAGGTATCATGCACGTCGTGGCGCGTTCTTGAACGGCTATGAGGGCGAGAAATGGGGCGAGAATACACGTACTATAATCGGATTTCACGGGTGGGTATCCGAGGTCCAGCCCCCCGGATGAGGCGGATCAGCAATTCGCGAAATGGGTTTTGCTCATTCGCTCTGCGAGAGTCAACGGTAATGCCCCCCTCGTCCTCCTATTTGTGATCTCCGAACAGGTAGCCAACAATCCACGGTGAAGAAAGCGGGATAGGGTGACCATAGTTGAAAGTGAAAACCACCGTCTAACCTTGCTGCAAGCAAGCATCAGTTCGGCATTAATTCAAGATATTGGGATGTCGGATATGCTCAGGCTCTCTGCCCAGGCATTAGTCGACCACCTCGATGCCGCTTTCGCCCGGATCTGGACTTTGAGCGAAAGTGAGAACGTTCTACAACTCCGGGCTAGCGCTGGCATGTACACACATATCGACGGCGCGCACAGCATTGTTCCCGTTGGTAAGTACAAGATCGGACAGATCGCACAAGAACGAACTCCCCATCTCACAAATTCCGTAATCGGAGACCCCAGAGTCCATGATCAGGAGTGGGCTCGGCGAGAATCTATGGTCTCGTTTGCGGGATATCCTCTGGTCGTGAAAGACAATCTGGTTGGAGTTCTCGCCATGTTTTCCAGAAGGGCTCTGCCGGATGCTGCACTTGATGCCCTGGCGATTGTTTCGAAATATATTGGCCTCGCTATTCACAAAAAGCGGATAGAAGAAAGGCTGGTCGATCGTGACCTTCGGCTCCGTTCTGCATTGAACCAAAAAAATGCTTACCTTGACGTGCTTTACAAGGTTGTCACAGCGGCGGGTGTGGGCTCTGCCGAGGACTCTATCAAAGCCACGATTGAGGCAGTTTGTGATTTGACAGACTGGTCTGTGGGTCACAGTTATCTGATAGATCAGAACGACGGTGGCACTTTCGTGTCGAGCACGCAGTGGGTTTTGAAACGGCCCGGTCTTGAAACGTTCAAAAAAGGTACGGAAGAAACAGAGCTACGTATTAAGGAAGGATTACCAGGAATAATCGTCGCCGCAGGGAAACCTATCTGGTTAACAGACCTCGGTGATCCTGCCATTTTTCCGCGCGCGCAAAGTGCCAAAGCAGCAGGTCTGACGTTCGCTTTCGGTCTCCCAGTGTGGGTCGGACCGGACATCGTTGCGGTTTTAGAGTTTTTCTCGGACTCTCCGGTCACACCTGACCTGGATTTGGAAAACCTCATGGTTCAGGTCAGTACTATTTTGGGGACGGCGTTCGAACGAAAGAAGGCCCATGACATTCTGCTCCAAAGTGAGGAGCGGCATCGAGTTCTGGCGGAAACCGCATCCGATGCTATTGTTACCATCGATGAAAAAGGCGACATCGTGTACGCGAACCCTTCGACTGCAAGAATGTTTGGACATGCGACGCGCGAAATTCTAGGTCGAAACGTGACAATCTTGATGCCAAGTTCTTTTCAACATCGCCATAGCCACGCCTTCAATCGCCACGTAGAAACGGGCGAAAGGCACATGAGTTGGGATCGTGTCGAGCTCACTGCACAACATCAGAGTGGAAGACTGTTTCCAATCGACCTTTCGCTCGCTAAATCAAATTTTGAAGGCAAGAAATTTTTTACCGGAATCATTCGAGATGTCTCCGAACGCAAAGATGCAGAGGCTGCGCTGCAGAAATTATCAGCACAGCTCTTGCGATTACAAGACGAGGAGCGCCGCAAAATAGCGCGAGAGCTACACGACAGCGTTGGCCAACTCTTGGCAGCTATAAGCATGAACATAGGTGTTATCCAGTCGCAATCACGAAATCTCGATTCTCACGGTGCCAAAGCGATTGAGGAGAATGCGCACCTCGTTCGGCAAGTATCGGACGAAATTCGGACGCTCTCCCATCTTCTTCACCCTCCTCTTCTAGAGATTGCAGGTCTAGACTCTGCGCTTCGCTGGTACGTAGACGGCTTCTCTGAACGCAGCAAGATTAAGGTCGATCTGAAAATCCCCTCTGATTTTCAGCGACCGTCCGAAGGAACGGAACTCGCCATTTTTCGAATCGTGCAAGAGTGTCTAACCAATATTCATCGACATTCCGGCTCTGAGAGAGCCGCGATCGTTTTACACAACGACGGCGCCCACCTTACGGTTGAAATTCAAGACCATGGAAGGGGGATTCCTAATGAAAAACGGACACAACTCGCGGGGCCAGGAGGTGGAGTTGGGTTCGCTGGAATGCGGGAACGCTTGCGGGAATTAGGTGGCACTTTAGAAATAGAATCCACCGACAAAGGCACTCTAATTCGCGCTAAATTTCCGGCTGAAAGATGATGCTTTCCAACGAATGCGGATTATTAGTCTATCTTGAGAAGTGCGCTGAACGATCGGTCAAAGGATGCGCCATCAATTGAGCGGATAACCTGTTTCCCCCGGTTTATGGCCGTCCACTCGAACAATCTTCATTCCCGGCTTCACGTCCTGCAGATTCACTAGAGCAATAGCCCCCGGATACAAAGCAATCGCTTCCTTTTGCATGCCATTCGAAAACAAAGCAATCGGTTCCGCCTGGGCATCCCCACGGAAGACCCTTCCCGTCCAATACTGCTTGTACTCACTCTCCGACATGTTCATTAGCTTTAGCAACACGTCGCGCTCGCGCGCTCCTGGGGCGCGAACAAACAGTTTAATGGGAATGTTCCCCGCCCACGAGCGTTTCTCTCCCGCGAATATCTTACGAATTTCTGCGGCGCTCAAATTGTCGACTGCGTTTTGACTGCTGACCACAACTGCGATATCGGTATTCTGGGCAAAAGCAGGCAGAATGCCGGTCTGCGCAGCTATCCAAGTTCCAACTAGAGCGATTGCGATTCTTGCCTGCATGGTTGACATAAGTCAAAAAGTGAAGGCCAGTTGAGAGTGAAGTCCGTTAAGATCTGGCTGACCTTTCCGTAGGGTGTGGTCTAGTTGAATCTTAAAAGCGATGTTGTCATTGAAATCAAAGCGAGCGCCGAAGGATGGGCCGTGGCGCAATCCGATGTCCTCCAGCAGACTGCTCGAATTCGCGTTGATGTACTGATATCGGAAGAAGGGGCGTATTCTGCCAAATTGTCTCGACACCTGCGAATAAAACGCTGGCATATTGTAGACGGTGGGGCCCTGCTCGTAAGCGTGCCTTATGAGAAAGCCTTCGTTCAGGAATTCGATCTTGTGTCCCATGTAGACGATATGGGCATTAACGATCGTTTGTCCGAGTCTTACGTCTGGACCTCGGATATCATCACTGATCAGATCGTGGTAGAGTGACCCGCCGACTTGAAATCCCGGAATCGACTGAGGGCGCGCGAAGAAACCAACGTTGAAGTGATTTCCGTTGTTTTCATCCGTGCTGCCGATGGCATCGTCTGGACGGATCGTGTCGCTCGACCCGTACTCTGCAATGTAGTTCAAACCCAGTTTCCCGGAAGGTATCTCTCCGGTAACGGACACTCCAATCGCTTGGGTGGGCAGCGGACCGCCATCGTTGGCAAACTCCATGATCAAGGGTCGATCTGGTGTAGTTTGAAGCCAACTGCCACTATGGAAAGCCGTGTTGTAGTATCCGATTCCTGTGTGATAGCGACCGAATGACATTCTTAGTCGATCGCTATAGTCGTACTTCAAAAGGATACGTTCCAGATCGACTCCAAAGCTTTGAGCGTCCCCTTCTCCGAAGACGATCTCCGAGAGAACACTTGCCTTGTCGTTAATGCGCGCGGTGAGCAAAAGGTCGAAGTCGCCAGTGTAGAAGTTCCCATGCGAACCGGACACAAAACCATAGCTTCCTAATTCAGGCGTTCTCTGATCTAACACCTTATAGTTGACTTCCCCGAAGCCTATCCATTGAATGCCATTAAGGTCGTGGAGCCCTTGCAGAAAAGGCTCATGTTGAGGATCGCTGGCGTCCTCCGCCGCGGGAGGCCCTGTGCCCATCGAATTCAGGGCGGCGCTGTTATTGGCGTCTGGCCCGGGTCGTTGCCGCTGCGACTCGAGGAGCTTAACTTGTTCCTGTAGTGCCTTCACTTGTTGAGCGAGCTGCTCGATCATTTCCCGCTCGGACGGCGTCGGGTTTTGGGCATAGCCCAGGCTCGTGATCATTAACAGAAGCATCAAAAACCTTCGGTTGCGGCGCATTCGGCTCCTTGATTGTCGTAATCAACAGACGTCCGCGGTGTGTCGCCG
The DNA here is from genome assembly GCA_025361625.1 of Acidobacteriaceae bacterium. Lineage (GTDB taxonomy): Bacteria > Acidobacteriota > Terriglobia > Terriglobales > Acidobacteriaceae > Acidiflorens. The sequence continues at coordinate 19,798 of JANYKL010000148.1, read as the reverse complement.
TCGTCGATTCACTACTGTTGATTCACTAGTAATAACAGCGTCTTCCAGAACGTTACGCCGCGTGGTGCTGCCGATGGAGATCACGATCACAGCCGACTTACTACAGTAATAAGCCCTCTTCCTCTTTAAAGCCCTCTTCCTTTATTGGCACCATTGGAGTCTCTGCACGAAAAGGAGAACGGATATGTAGGCGAGAAGATCAAACAAGAATCGGGTTACTCAGAAGCAATGCTGTCTCTAACTCAGTGAAAACAAGAGAATCCGGTTCGTTAGCGCACCGAGTGTGTTATTTCACTTCGCAAAAGCGCGTCCAAATCCTGGACAACGGCTAGGGCCTGATGCACTTTGCTGTTCGCCACCGTCGGAGGGGTCACTTCCCGCCCCGAGCCCTGGGCTCCGATAGAGTTAGTTGCAACCGTCGCGGCAAAGGCGTCGGGGCCCGCTCGAGTCGAGTGATCGACAGAGGATGCCGCTCTGCGAGCCGCTCGCCGACAGGGCCGGTTGTCCTCCGGGGAAGAGGAATGAGAACGTACCTTAAAGGTTGGTGTCGCAAAGAGTTTTCCCGTGGAAGGGTCAAGGTTGAGGCCCTGATTACATCATCATCCGACCCTTGCGGCTAGCCCTACCGGCAATGTCGGATGAGGGTGTCGGATAACCGTTGTGGAAAACATTCGGTAGTCTACACTTCTCCCCTTAACCCACGGCCTATCACCTTAGCGTGAACGCGCAAGTTGACCCCGATAATCCCAGCCGTTCCGAATTCACGAAGAATTGGCTAGAGTCTGATTCGACCAATTCAGCGAGCGATAAATTCTCCGCCGCACCATTCTGTGACGAGCAAAGCTAATACCTTCGCGCAAGCGAAAACCTCTTCAAGTTCGACGAACTCTTCGACCGTGTGCGCGAAAGCCACATCCCCCGGCCCGTATAGGACCGCCGGAAATTTGCCGTGCTCGGTGAACAATCGAAGATCTGAGCCGTAAGGGACGCCCTGAACTTTAGGCGCGGCGCCCATCACTGCACTATGCGCATCGCTTAGTGCTTCGACAATCGGATCCTGGAACGACGTTTGCCCAGGCTCGAACTGCCCTTCGAACCACTCCAGGGTCGGAGGATTGGTTTTCAGCCACTCGTCCGCTGCCGAGACTTTTTCCAGGCAATTCGCGAGTGCCTCACGCGCGCTTGCGGTGGTCTCTCCCGGAAACACGCCGAAGCGCCCCTCGGCGACGAGCGTTTCGGGGACGGTCGAGAGCCAGTCGCCAGCTGTGACGATCCCAATGGAGATCGGAGCGACGTTGTCGTTAAACTCAAATATTTTATTTTCATAATGCTGATGCCGATCGCGATCAAGCGCCTCAATCGCCGCAAAGATTTGTTGGAATTTCTCGACCGCGCTGATCCCGAAGCGCTTCATGCTGGCGTGGATGGCGCGTCCTGAAATCTTGATTCGGAAGCTGAGCGCGCCCGCATGAACCGGGCATGAACGCAGCCTCGTCGGCTCCATAATAACGGCCGCGTCGGCGCGCACACCATGGATGAGGGTTGTCAGAGTGCCGACTCCTCCGCTCTCCTCGCCGATGACGCTTTCGAACAGCACATCGCCGCGAGGCTGAAAGCCTAGGTTGTGCAAAGCCTCAATCGCAAAGACCGCCGCTGTCAGACCGGCCTTCATGTCGCAAGCGCCGCGACCGTGCAGCTTGCCATTCTCGACGGCACCGCTCCACGGCGGAAATTTCCAAAGAGCTGGGTTTCCAATCGGAACGACATCCATGTGGCCATTCAGGATGAGGGATCTCGTCCGCGAATCTGGTTCGCGCTCCTTACGGGACGACCTTGTTGGCTCGGTTCCTTTCCAGGTGCCGACGACGTTGATGCGATTATCGAACGAGACGCCATCGTCGGAGAAGGCCGGATGATGCTGAAGGGCTGAAAATTCGGACTTCAGAATCTTAACGTCACAGTGGAACGAACGTAGCTTGTCGGCGAGAAAGTGCTGTGCCGCCTGTTCCTCGCCCGGCAATGTTGGGAACTGTACAAGCCGTTGCAGAAACATCGTCATCGACGATCGCAGGCGATCAATTTCCGTAAAAATCTTTAAAGAAGCGTTCACATTCGTTCCTTTTATAGTGCCTGTATCGTCTGATAATTTGAGCCGGCGCTAGCGCCTTCATCAGGCTTCGCGATGAGGATCCAAAGCGAAACGCACGCAACCGCAACCACCGTTCCCGAGCCCAGTGCTACGAGCCAGTTGAAGCGCGCTACCAGTATAGGTACAAGTGAAGCCGAGGCGATCTCTCCGATGATCCCGGTTTTCTATTTGACACCGCTGTTGATTTTTCTTTGCGCCCCATGAATGGAGAGGATATCATTCCGCTGCGCAGCATTCAGATTTGCCCTCCCGGGTAAAAGCGAGATTTTCATGGAGCGAGTCACCGGAATCGGCGGCATTTTTTTCAAGTCGGAAAACCCCGAACAGCTGTATCAGTGGTACGAAAAACATCTCGGCATTCGCCGCGAATCGCATGGGCAAGGCGCGTCATTCGAATGGCGGGAGTCAAAGGCTGCCGATGGCACCGAGCCTGGTCCGGAGGCTCAGACGACGTGGTCAATCTTCCCTTCGGGCACAAAATATTTCGGCGCGAGCAAAGCTCATTTCATGGTGAATTATCGCGTGGACGGCCTCGACGCGCTGCTCGAGGCGATGAAAGCCGCAGGCGTGGAAGTGGATCCACACCGCGAGGAGGCCGACTACGGGCGATTCGCTTGGATTACCGATCCCGATGGCAATCGCATTGAACTGTGGGAACCACCAAAGCAGAAATGACTGTTATCGCGAGCCCGACCTTGAGTTGGCGTTGACGCCGGGAGTAGGCGCGGCCAAAGTTGCCAATACTTATGCTGTCCTTGGCAAAGGGAAAAGCTGGGCAAGAAGCACTGCGCACCGTGCAGCTGCTTCTTGCAGGAAAACTGAAGTTGGAAGTTGGGCGTTCCCAGCTTGCGTAGCGACCTCACGCAGCTAACAATCTTCATAAAAATTTTATGGCGAAAAAGAAAAAGCCGTCCGCATCGCCCGCGCAATTGAAAGGATGGCAGGAAGTCGCCGCGTTTTTGGGCCAGCCGCTTTCGGTGGCACAACGCTGGGCAAAATCAGGAATGCCGGTGACCCGCTCGGGTCGCAACGTAATTGCCGATCCAGCCAAATTGAACAGTTGGCTCGGCAGGGAATCGGCGGGGGAGCCAGTACAGATTGCCACCGATGACATCGATCTCAAATCAGAAATGCTACGCGGGCTCTCGTATGTTCGCAAGCAGCATCGATGACGAAGAAACTGCCGAGCCATCGACAAATCGGTTTAGCGCGGGCGCTTTCGAAACTTGGCTACTGTTCACGCTCCCGTGCTGCGGCGTTGATTCGCGAAGGCCGGGTCGCTCTCAACCGGCGTCTTATTCGCAACCCTGAAAGCCCGGTTCGTTTTCCGCTGGACACCATTGAGGTCGATGGCTCTCCCATAAAACAACCGGAATTTGTTTACGTCGTCATGAACAAGCCGCGCGGCGTAATTACGACCGCGTCGGACGAAAAACAACGGGACACTATCTATAGCTTGCTCCCAGATGGCACTCCCTGGATTGGTCCAGTTGGTCGACTGGATAAGGCTAGTGAAGGATTGCTACTTTTGACCAACGATTCGGAATGGGCCGCTCGAATTAGCGATCCATTAAAACATCTGGACAAGATCTACCATGTGCAGATCAATTGCCTTGCTGACGATTCGCTAGTTGCCAGAATCACTCGCGAGGCTCATCCCAAAAAATTAAGCGTCGATAAGGCTGACGATCTTCGTGCAAAGTCCGCTCATTTGCTTCGCGGCGGCGAGAAGAATAGTTGGCTAGAGATTACGCTCGACGAGGGCAAGAACCGGCAAGTTCGGCGCTTGTTCGAAATGCTGGGTGTTGAAGTGCTGCGATTGATTCGAGTTTCCATTGGTCCATTACAACTTGGCGATCTCGGGAAAGGAGCGACACGCTATCTAACTGAAGAAGAGAAGAAAGATCTCGATCGCGCTCTGCGTCGTGGACGCTTGAGTTGACGCCTGAATTCGCGCGCGTATTCTGTGTAATCTTTTCAGAGCCCGTGAGCCTCAACGTATTCCAGCGCTTGGCGAAGTACTTTGCGTTCGTTGCTGTAGGAGAGCTGATTCGCCGCATCCAGCAAAGGAACCCACGACGCTCGTTTTACTTCGACGCGCATGTCAGACTTCAAATCGTCGATCTCTCCCGATATATAACGCATCAGGTAGAAGCTGACAATCTTAAAAACTCGTTCGCCATCGCCCCAACTGCGCACGTAAACATATTTGTTGTCCGCGAGCTTGGTCACCGGTTCGGCGATAAGGCCGGTTTCCTCCCGCACTTCGCGAACCGCCGCAGCCTGCGCTTTTTCGCCCGCATCGACAATGCCTTTTGGAAGAGCGAGAACGGCACTCCTTTTTCGATGTGATTTTTTCGATGCGCGTTTCTTTTCGGATTTCTCGTCCTGTTGCGCTGCATCTTTCGCCTCTTCTTCAGGCGCATCATCTTTATGCGGTTCGATCAGCGCTACCTGCCAGACTCCATTAATCCGGCGCACCACCACTCCACCAGCTGAAATCTCGCGCGCCATCGGGCAGTTGTCCCTCGCCGACAAAGTATCAGGAAATCCCGAGCTTCGCAGCCCCTTCTTGTATGCGTTGCCATGCTCGCTCAACGTGTTGAGCTTGCGTGTTAGTTTGGCCTACGCAAAGTCGCAGCGTAAACTTGCCGTCAAGTTTCGTATGAGTCAGAAATAGGTCACCGCTCCGATTCAGGTTTTCCATCAATCGGTGGTTGACGCTGTCGCTCGCGCGCATCCGGAAACAAATCAGATTTAGCCGGCAAGGCGCAGCGATCTCGAAGCGACGGTCCCCCCGCACCCAACTGGCGAATTCTTGCGCCAGCCGCACGTGCTCGCGGATGTGGTGCCTCAGCCCTTCGAGTCCATAATGACGCAGAACGAACCATAACTTGAGTGCACGGAACCGCCGCCCAAGCGGAATGTGCCAGTCACGATAATCGATCACAGCCCCCGACTCCGTCGCCCGATTGCGAAGATATTCCGGCAGAACCGTAAGAGTCTCGATCAAGTGCCTGCGATCAGCCACGTAAAAGCAATTGCAATCAAAGTTCGTGAACATCCACTTGTGCGGATTAAAGCAATAACTGTCAGCGAACTCGACACCATCATGAACGAAGCGAAATTCCGGACACAGAGCCGCAGTTCCGCTCATGGCTGCGTCCACATGAAGCCAGATATGGTTGTCGCGGCAAACGCGCGCAATCTCAAGCGTAGGGTCGATTGCCAACGAGGACGTCGTGCCCACGGTCGCGCACACCATGAAGGGAAGAAGCCCGGCTGCCGCATCCGCTTCAATCTGCCGCGAGAGCGCCTCGGGACGCATGGCGAAGTTTTCGTCTACCTCGATATGCCGCAAATTGTCCGATCCTATTCCTGCAATTTTTGCCGCTTTCTCCATCGACGAGTGCGTCTGCGTCGAGCAATAGGCGATCAGCCGCCCAGTGCATCCTTGTTTATTGCTGGCAAATTTAGTCGCTCGTTCGCGAGCTGCCAACAATGCCACCAAAGTCGCATTGGATGCCGTGTCTTGAATTACTCCGCCACCCTTTCCCGTCGAAAGAAAGTTATTCGGTAAGCCAAGTGCCGGCACGAGCCAGTCGAGCACCCGGGTTTCGAGTTCCGTACAAGCTGGGCTGGTGGACCACAGCATCCCTTGCACTCCGAGTCCCGAAGAAAGCAAATCGCCGAGAATTGCGGGGCCAGATGCATTGGCGGGAAAGTAGGCGAAAAAATTCGGAGATTGCCAGTGCGTGATTCCGGGGAGGATGATGCGGTCGATGTCGCCAAGAATTTTCTCGAAAGCCTCGCCCTCCTCCGGCGCGTCGCTGGGAACTTTCGACCGAATCTCTCCGGGCTGCACTTGCGATAGCACCGGAAAAGTCTCTATGCGCTTCTGGTAGTCAGCAATCCAATCCACGACAGCATGCCCTTGCCGCCGGAACTCTTCGGGAGACATGTGGAAAGACTTGGTTTCAGGCATGATCCAATTTTCGCTCGAACAGGAATTTGTAAGTCAAAAATCAAAGGTTACAGCCGGCCATAAAAAACGCGGGTGTCGTACTCGAACGAGACTATTCCATTTTTTTCGTGCGCCTCAAAAATCCTGCGCAATTCCTGCATCATCGGCTCGTAGTTCGAGTGCCCTTCACTCGGCGCGTATGAAGACGACCCGAGCCGGCCGGCTAGCCCATCGTAATCAAAATCCTGCCGCGAATACGTATTGCGTTCTTGAAACGGCGCCGGAGCAAAAAAAGTGTCAATGGTGGCCGTCGTCTTCTCGTGGCGTACTTCTTTGTAGTCGGTTCCGTAGGTCAGTAAAAGCTTCTCGTAGTCTCGTAAAAAAGGAGTGCTATCCGTGCGCCTCTCGTTCCATATCAAGACGCACCATCCACCCGGCTTTAGGATTCGTACAAACTCAGCGCGCGCCCTCGGCAGATCGAACCAGTGCGCCGCCTGCGCTGCCGTCACGAAGTCAACCGAGTTAGACTCCAAAGTCGTCTCTTCCGCTGTGCCCCCTACCGTGCTCAGTCGAGGATATGCACTGAGCAGTCTCTCGCCGGTCCCTCGCATCTCGGTGTTCGGTTCAACGGCAAAAACGGGGTTGCCATTCTCAAGTAGAAGCAGTGTGAAGATGCCTGTGCCAGAGGCGATGTCCGCCACCGTGTGCTCGGGCTCCAGTCCGCACTCGGTTCGCAGCAAATCGATCACTTCTGGTGGATAGCCCGGGCGATAACGAACGTAATTGTCCACTCGATCGGAAAAACGCGTGGTTGCCGATTTAGTCATAAGGCCAACAGTGTAACGCGTCCAGGGTGCGCGTTCGCGCGATACAATTCTCGTTGCAGTTTGCTCTCCCTCGAGAGCGTGATAGTTGACGTTGAGAGTTTCTTTTGTCTTCATGAGGATGAGGAGTTCAATGAAACTGTTTGCTGGCTTCTTTCTGTTTTCCATAGTGCTTGCTTCACAAGCGCGATTATCGGGTCAGGCCAACGAAGAAAACAAGGAAAGCAAGAAGACGGCCAAAAATCTTTCGGCCAGTGCCGTCGCAGAAAGCTCGTCCATCACCGGCTTTCGCGATTCTGCCGCCGAGCGTGCGGCGGAGAAAAAATTTATTGCCGCGCCCGATCCCAAACTGGCGGAGGAGCATCTTCGCATTCTGACTCAGGCGCCGCACATTGCCGGCTCTCCAGAAGACAAGGCGACCGCTGACTATGTTGCCGGCAAATTTCGTGACGCCGGCCTCGAAACTGAAGTTGTGGAATACAAAGTTTGGATGAATTATCCCGTTGAGATCAGCGTCGACATGACGGCCCCCGCTGGAGTCGAGATGCACGGACCGCGGCCTGAGAAAGTCAGTGACGATCCCTTTCAAGATGACCCTCGCATCGTAAAAGCCTTCAACGGGATGGCCCCCTCCGGGGACGTTGAGGCGGACGTCGTCTATGCAAACTACGGCTCTCCGGCGGATTTCGACAAGCTCAAGGAGATGAATGTCGATGTACGCGGCAAGATCGTCGTCGTTCGATACGGAGAAAATTTTCGCGGCGTGAAAGAGTTTGTTGCCCAGGAGCGCGGCGCTGCGGCAGTCATTATTTATTCCGATCCGAAGGATGACGGCTACTATCGCGGCGACGCTTATCCTAAGGGGCCGTGGCGGCCAGCAAGCGGAGTGCAGCGCGGCTCGGTCGGATATATGTTTCAATTTCCCGGCGATCCGACTACACCCGGCATTGCTTCTTCTCCGAATCTTGAAGATTCCAAGCGCATCTCCCCAAATGTGTCAGAGCAGATGCCAAAAATTCCTGTGACGCCTCTGTCGTACGCAGACGCTTCGCCGATCCTCGAAAACCTAGGCGGGCCCCCTTCTCCGCGGGAGTGGCAGGGAGCGTTACCTTTTACCTACCACGTTGGTCCCGGGCCGGCAAAGGTGAAGATGCACCTGAAGCAGGACTATCAATTCCGCACGATTTGGGACGTGATCGGCAAAGTTCCCGGTTCCTCCGCGCCCGCCGAATGGGTAGTCGCTGGCAACCACCGCGATGCCTGGGTCTTTGGAGCTGTCGACCCGAATAGCGGTACGGCGGCCATGCTCGAGACTGTGCACGGCCTCGGCGAACTTATCAAGTCGGGCTGGAAGCCCAAGCGCACCATTGTGATCGGCAGTTGGGATGCCGAAGAAGAAGGCCTGATCGGATCAACCGAGTGGGGAGAAGACCACGTCCACGATCTGCAAAATGCTGCAGCCTACTTCAATATGGACGTCGCCGTCGCGGGCAAGAAATTTGGCGCTTCCGGCGTCCCGAGCCTGAAAGAATTTATTCGAGAGATTGCGAAGGCCGTCCCTTCGCCGGATGGCGGGACCGTGTATGAAGCCTGGAAAAAGTCGAGCCAGCCCAGTCCCGAAAGCCCCAAGCCTCAAGAGACAAGCACATTTCGACCGCCGCCAGCCGCTACGCACAATGATGTTCCAGTCGGCGATCTGGGAAGTGGCTCTGATTACACCGTATTCTTGCAGCACCTCGGAGTGCCATCGACCGACATTAGTTCGAGCGGTGATTACGGTGTCTACCACTCTGCCTTCGATAACTTCGCCTGGTTTAAAAAGTTTGGAGATCCCGACTTCCTCTATGAGCAACAGATGGCGCGAGTCTACGGGCTGGAGCTGCTGCGAATGTCGAGCGCCGACGTCCTCCCATACGACTATGCCAACTACGCCAAAGAAATTGCTGTGTATCTGGATTCGGCCCAAGGCAAGAGCAAAGACCGCTTTGGAGATAAATCGCCGAATTTTTCAGCTGCGATTGAGGGCGCGCGTCATTTGCAGGATGCTGGAACAAAAATGCTCGTGAAGCAACGCAAGGCGACAGGGTCACCCGACGCTCTGAACGCACGGCTTCGTGAGGCTGAACGAGCGCTCCTGATTCCAGAGGGATTGCCGAATCGCCCCTGGTACCACCATTCCATCTACGCGCCCGGCCAATATACCGGTTACGCTGCGGTGGTAATCCCAGGAGTAACTGAGGCCATCGACAGGGCAGACTTGAGCCGAACCCAGCAGCAACTTGCGGCGCTGGCTGCGGCTTTGAACCGGGCGGCCAAAGTTTTGGAGTAGGACGCCGCAGACGAAAAGTAAAGGTTACGCATCAAATTTTGCGGAGTAGTCTTTTTTTTTCGGGACACTCGTTGCGCGCAATCAGTAGAATGGGTAGCCAGAACGCCGGGGGCCATTCGCTATGGCACTAGCTCGAATCATCACCCGCTCCGAAGCCTGCTCACGCGAGTTGGCTGCTGATCTTCTTTCGCGTGGCTACACCGTTGAAGTCGTTCCTCCCGACGCCGTCCCCACTCACAGAGCCGATCTTGAATTGCGAGTCGAGGCAAAATCGGGCGAAAAGCTCACGGCCAACGTCGTCGTTCGGGACGGCGATCGCTCAACGTCGCTAGATTTCGTTCGCGACTTATCGGTTCCGGCTGCGTACCCGGTTCCGGACGCTTCTTCAACGCTCGGTTCTGCTCATGCTCACTCCGAGTTGCCGGTGCCTGCGGCAAGCGGATCGGCAGCGGCATCTTCTGTCTCGGCGCGGTTTGATCCTCGGGACGAAGCAAGCGTCCGATCCGTTACTAAGCCCGATTCCAGTTTCGATTACCAAGACAGCTTGATTCCAATGGCGGGGGTGAATCGTTGGAATTCGGAGTCATATTCCTCCCCGAGCGGAATTGCGATTGCATCTTCCAAAATCGCACGGCTACCGGTTCATCCGCCGATCATAAGCCGCTCCGTAATCGCGAGTGCAGTGTCAGATAAATCTCTTCTTGACCAGACTGCGTTCAACGGGGCTGTCCTCAACCAGCCCACCTTCGAGAAAGTATCGCCTGCGGCAGCAGTCGCCAAGCGTCCCCCGACGCCGGCGCGTCCGATCCTGGCTGCGATCATGCAAAGTCGCTTCGCGCAGCAAATTTCTCCGCGAATCGGAATTATTACGGCCTCGCTTGCTAGTCTCGGCCTGCTGTTAGTGCTAGTTCTGGCACTAAGATCGGGTCGGACCAGTGTCACTGCCCGACAGGGCTCCTCTCCAAATGCCGTGGGCAACCTATCTTCATCTACTGTCTCTAATCCGGCTGCAACCCGCGTTGCGGGCAGATCAATCGCTTCTCTTAAACCGGCGCCGGTGATTGCGATTACCAAACCGGCCGCGAAGCCGGCCTCTATTACCAAAGCTTCGGTTACGAAGACGCCAGCAGCGCAAACTAATGCGGCAGCCCGCAAGAGGTCAACCGCGAGTACCAGAGATTTGCGGCGCCATACCGACGATCTCATCGCGCGCGATACCGTGACTTATCTCGACCGCCCCGCAAGGAAAACCCCCAAGTCTGCTCCGACGTCTGCCGAAACAGCGCCACGTGCGCACAAGCGTCACAATGGAGAAATCGCGGAGAACTCCGTGACTTACCTCAATGGAATGACTGCGCCGTCGGCGAGTGCAGCCACAAAACCCGCCAAATAGATTTTCTCGCCCATTCACGCCTCCAGGTCTATTCGTGAACGCGTGCGTGAGCGGCCACTCGCTCGCGATATACTCAGTCCTCAAAATGGACATTGCTTCGAACCCGCAAATTGCTGTCAGCCAACCCCTGCACGATTTGCCGTCAGCCGCAGTGGCGACGTTCCTCGCACTTTTTCCCATCGTGAATCCCGTCGGCAGTATTCCTCTGTTCTTTAGCCTCACTACCGGATTTTCGTCTAACCACGCCAATGTGAATCTTCAAATAAAGTAAATCCTCGAATTAAAATGATCGAACCTGAGATATCGTCGTTATAACGATAATGGAGAGAGAAACAATGAAAAAACTAATGATTACCGCGAACGACATCGCTTTGACCACCCTGCGCCTGGTTCTGGGCGTCGTGTTCTTCGCGCACGGAGCGCAGAAGATGTTGGGATGGTTTGGTGGTTATGGTTTCAACGGCACCATGGGTTACTTGACCCACATGGCCCACCTTCCCACGCCCATCGCTTTTCTCGTGATCTGCATTGAATTTTTTGGTGGCTTGGGACTGATCGTCGGCCTCCTTACTCGCATCGCCGCCTTGGGAATTGGCGTCCAGATGATTGGCGCCGTGCTCACGGTTCACCTGGCGAATGGGTTTTTCATGAACTGGGCGGGGAATCAAAAAGGCGAAGGCTATGAGTATCACCTGCTCGCCATTGCGATTGCCGGTGTGCTGCTGTCACGAGGAGCGGGGGCGTTTTCCGTGGATCGGGCGCTTGCTGGTAAGCCCTAGCTCTGCCTGGCTTTGCTGAGCGACGGCGGGACGGGCGAGTGCCCCGTACTTTTCATTTAGTTTCGCAGTGTCTTGCCTGTTTTCAGAGTGAACCGAATTCTCTCCTGCGTCTTTTTCTCGCCGCAGAGTGACTTGAAGGCCTCGCGCTCGAGATCAAGAAAGTACTGTTCACTGACCGGGGTGCCTGGAGTAATGTTGCCTCCGCACAAAACCTCGGCGATCTTCGTGCCCATCTTTTTCTCGTGGTCGCTGATGAAATCGCCTTCACGCATGAGGTGAACCCCCATCTTCAAAGCGGCAAGAATATTTTCGCCGGGAGCGGGGATATCCGTGCGCATTACCGGCGGTTCGTAGCCGGAGCGCGCCAGTTCCAGAGCTCGCGCTTTCGCGTCGGAGAGAACCCGCTCACGATTCATCGTGATTCGGTCGGAAGTTGAAAGAAATCCATAGCCGCGTGCTTCATGCGCGGAGGTCGCCACTTTTGCCGTGGCGATGACCTCGAAAGCCTTTTTCATCGCTTCCATTAGCTCCACCGATTCTCCGCGCCCGTCAGGGCGAATCGACGCAGCGCTATCAATAGCGCGCAGAACCATCTCCTTACAGCCGCCCCCGCCCGGAAGCAGGCCGACCCCCACTTCAACCAAGCCCATGTAAAGCTCGGCGTGGGGCTGGCGCGCCGCGGCATGCAGCGAAACCTCGCATCCCCCACCCAGGGTGAGGCCGAAAGGCGCGACCACTACCGGCTTTGCCGAGAACTTGATTGCCTGCGTCATCCCTTGGAACTGCCGGATGGCGAGATCGACGTCGTCCCACTCTTCCTCTTGCACCGACATCAGCAACAACATCAAATTCGCGCCCACCGAAAAATTCGTTGCATCATTCGAAATAACGAAAGCGTCGAAGCCATCTCCGGCGCCGCCCGGCTTCAACGTCTGTTGAATGAGAGAAATGATGTCGCCCCCAAGCGCGTTCATTTTGGAGTGGAACTGAATGCAACCGATGCCGTCACCCAGATCGACCAGCGAAGCGCCGGAATTTTTCTTGACCACGCCCTTCGAGTTTGATTTCTTCGCAACCTCAACCGACCAAACGCCCGGCGCCACGTCTACCGGCTTCATCAGCCCTGACGCTAAATCAAAACCTGAGGCTAAATCAAAATAGGCTCGGCCGGATGGCGACGACGGGTCATCCGCATACCATGATGTTCTTCCGCTGGCCAACAATTTTTCGACGCTGGCGGCGACCGGCCGCCCTTCTCTCTTCATGCGATCGACTGTCACCTTCACTCCGGCCGCATCCCACAATTCGAACGGGCCCAGTTCCCAGTTGAACCCCATGCGCATGGCGCGATCGATTTCGACGACCGAATCAGAAATTTCGGGAATGCGATTGGCGGAGTAAGTCCACAAATCAGAAAGTCCAGCCCAGAGAAAATCTCCTGCCTTGTCGGGTTTTTTCGAAGCCGAATTCGCATCCAGGCCAAGCAGCATGCGAACGCGAGCGCCGGGCTCATCCACATTCTTGGCCATATCGAGCGCGGCGAATTTCGGTTTCTGCCGCGGATGATGTTCCAGCGTTTTCCAATCAAGCGCCATGCGCTCGTCTTCCTTTTTGTCGCCGGTGCTTTTTGACTTTTTGTAAAACCCTCCCTTGGTCTTGTCTCCAAGCCACTTTCGCTCTAACATCTGTCGGAAGAAATCAGGAATTTTGAGCTCGCTGCGTTCATCGCGCACATTCTCCGTCATGTTCGATACGACGTGCCCCAGGATGTCGAGCCCCACCATGTCTATCGTTCGGAAGGTAGCCGAACGCGGCCATCCGATCGCTTGGCCGGTCAGCGCGTCGACCTCTTCGATGCTCAAATCCCTTTCCTGCATAAGCCTCATCACGTTGAGCACCGAAAATATCCCGATGCGATTGGCAATGAAGTTGGGAGTATCTTTCGCACGCACCACTCCCTTGCCAAGTTGGATATCTGCAAAACGCTCGACCGCTTCGATTAGCTTCGGATCAGAATCAGGAGTGGGAATGATCTCCAGCAATCGCATGTAGCGTGGCGGATTGAAAAAGTGAGTGCCGAACCACGAATGACGAAAGTCCTCAGAAAATCCTTCCGCGATTTTTGCCACGGGGAGCCCGCTGGTGTTTGTCGAAACAATGGTGCCTGGCTTGCGAATCGCCTCGACCTTTCGCAGTAGGGAACGCTTGATATCCAAGTTCTCAACCACCGCTTCTATGATCCAGTCCACTTCGGAAAGCTTTTTCAAGTCGTCGTCGAAATTTCCGACGGTTATCAGCCGTCCCAGCGAAGGCTCGAAGAATGCCGCGGGCTTTGATTTTCGAGCGCCTTCGAGTCCCGCAGAAGCAAACTTGTTGCGGGCTGTGCTGGCGGCATCCGGCGGCACCATGTCAAGCAGCAGGGAAGGCACGCCGGCGTTGGCAAAATGCGCCGCGATGCGTGCGCCCATGGTGCCTGCGCCTAAGATTGCTACTTTGTTGATTCGCTTCATGAATGCCACTCCTGCTGTCACTCTGCCATTCACTTGTGCTCAAATAAGTCTTATAAAAACTTGTCGCTGACCCAATCGTTGTTTGCAGGCTTGTTGCCCGTTACTTCTGAAACTATCGCGTCACCTGAGGCTTTATCTAACTTACTTTACTGGAAAAGGAGCGAGACCGGAAAAGCGACCGCTTTTCGCATGGTCGGCGATTTATGGAGTCACAGGCACTGATATGCTGACTTCTATTGGACGACCCGATGAATGAAATTTGTCTTGCTCCTGCCCACAGGATCGCGGCCCTCATTGGGCGAAAAGAAATTTCATGTGTAGACGTGGCGCTTGCCCATCTTAAACGCATCGAGAGGCTAAACCCGAGCCTGAATGCTTTTGTTGACTTCCGTCCCGAACGCATTCTCTCTCAAGCAGAAAAAGCTCAAGACGTAATTCAAAGCGGAACCTCGGTCGGTCCTTTGCATGGAGTGCCATTGTCAATTAAGTCTTCGATCGATGTAGCGGGGCATCGATGCGAAGCCGGTTCGAATCTACGCAAGGGGCGGATCGCAAGTGAAGACGCTCCACTCGTCGCACGTTTGCGAAGTGCCGGCGCAATCATTCTTGGAGTAACGAACGCTCCCGAGCTTCTGATGGCTTGGGAAACTGACAACCTTCTCTACGGTCGCACCAACAACCCGTGGGATTTGACGCGCACTTCCGGAGGATCGAGTGGCGGAGAAGCAGCCGCGATTGCCGCCGGGCTGTCCGCAGGCGGAGTGGGCAGCGATGGCGGCGGTTCGATTCGCGAACCAGCCCACTTCTGCGGCATTTGCGGACTGAAGCCGACTCCCGGACGCGTTCCATCAACCGGCCATTATCCCAAGGCTGGCGGCCCCTTCGCGTTACTCGGCGTGGTGGGGCCGATGGCGCGCACGATCGAAGACGTCAGACTATTATTCAACGCCATGGCCGGATATGACGACGGAGATCCATGCGCCGCTCCTGTCAATGAAGTAAGCAGCGCAGAGCAACATCAACCTCAGCTCGAGCAAATCACGATTGCCTTTTTTGAAGACGACGGGAGAACTCCGGTCACTGGCGAGACTCGATGCGCCGTAAGAAATGCGGCTTCTTTTCTTGTGAATTGCGGCTTTACCGTCGATCAATTTCGGCCCGAAGGTCTCGAAGAAGCGCGTCAGATTTGGGCGAATTTCTTTGTCTCCGCAGGGGGAATGATTCTGGAGCCTATCCTGAGCGGACACGACGAGGAGTTGAGTTCCATCATGCGCGAGTTCCGGCGATGGGCGAAAGCCCGGCCGCCGCTTACCGCCGGCTCGCTTCTCGCTTCATGGCTTGGTCGCGATGCAGTGCGGGAAAAAATTCTGGTACAAATGCGCCACTATCCCATCCTGCTCTGCCCGACGGCCGCCATCCCAGCCTTTCGCCACGGCGAGCGCGAGTGGCAAGTCGAAGGCAAAACGGTGCAGTATTTGGATGCCTGGAGCTACTGTGAGTGGTTCAACCTTCTTGGCTTCCCGGCTGTCGTCGTGCCCATGGGGCGTTCTCCCGAAGGCCTGCCTATTAGCGTGCAGATTGTCGGGCGACCGTGGCAAGAAGAATTTGTGTTGTCCATCGCGGCAAAGCTTGAGGCCGCGCGCGGTCCGTGGCTAGCGCCAGCGTTCCCTGACTAAGAGCTTTTTCGTGACAGCACTCGTAACCTGCGTCCTTCAACCCGGCTGAATATTTGCAAGCAATGTCGCCGCTGTCGTCCGGAACTCATAAAAAAACATTTCCTGGGGTCAGCGCCCTGATGCAGAAGCTGTGGAATAATAACGGCGGCGTAAGCATGCCTGACATTTCTAACCCCAATCGTGCCCGCGATCATCTCGCAAATGAACGCACGTTCCTGGCATGGCTTCGCACCGGAGTGGCTACCATTGTTTTCGGTTTCGCTATCGGGCGCTTCTCGATCGCCCTCCGCGAATTCCTGAAACTTCAGGGGCATGAAGCGAATACTCCCGGCTTTACAACCTGGCTCGGAATTATTTCTGCCGTCGGCGGAGTGCTGCTGATTCTTGCCGGTCTCATGCGATACCGCAAAACTCGCTTGCAGCTTGAGACAAACACCTTCCAGCCAGCGGGATACATCATTGACCTGGTTTCGTATCTGCTCGGGCTTCTTGGATTGATACTCGCTGGGTATTTGGCCTACATCGAAATCGTCAGCAGATAAGGAATTAAATTCCGCTAGACAGGAAAGCTTACCTAGGAATGGCGAATGAACCCGAGAAAGAGGCTGCTGGACGCGCCGCCGCACAACTCGTCCGTGACGGCGATATCGTTGGTTTGGGCACAGGTTCGACCGCTTATTTCGCAGTCGTCGCTCTAGGCGAGCGCGTGAAGGCGGGGATGAAAATTCTCGGGATCCCGACGTCATCGCAAACAGCCGAGTTGGCGCGAAGCATGGGCATTCCGTTAACTACTCTGGACGAACATCCCGAAATCGACATCACCATCGACGGCGCTGACGAGATCGCTCCTGACCTGAGCCTCATTAAGGGCGGGGGCGGTGCCTTGCTGCGCGAGAAAGTGGTCGCGTCAGCGTCAAAAAAGATGGTAGTCATTGCAGACTCAAGCAAGGTTGTCGCTGTACTGGGAAAGTTTCCTTTGCCGGTTGAAATCATTCCATTCGCACGAACTGTCGTCGAAAAGAAAATCGCCGCACTTGGAGCCTCGACGAAATTGCGCACTACAGAAGACGGCAAAGTCCTCGTGACCGACAACGGCAATCATATTCTCGATTGCAGTTTTGGAAAAATAGACGCTCCGGCAACGTTGGCAGCGCAACTAAGCAGTGTCGCGGGCGTGGTTGAGCACGGCTTATTCATCGGGCTTGCGCAAGTTGCTTTGGTGGGACGAAATGGCAAAGTAGAAGAAACCGCACTATAGAAGTACAAGAAATGACAAAACAGGTATAAGAAATGACAAAAAGAGGTATAAAAACGACAAAAGAGGTATAAGAAACGACTACAAAATCACTGCGAGTCGAAATTGTATTTTGGATCTAAGTCATCGCCCTATCTCTCGCAGCGCCTGCAGCAACTTTTCCACTTCCTCCATCGTGTTGTAGTGAACCAACCCGATGCGCAGAAATCCTCCAGAAGCTTCGACGCCCAGCTGTTCGGTGAGATTCAGAGCATAGTAGTTTCCATCCCAGCTAAAGAACCCGCGCTCGCCGAGTTTCGTTGCCAGTTCCAACGGAGTGTGTCCTTCGATGCGCACGACGAACGTCGCGCACCGCTTTTCGAGACGAGACGGATCGCTGATGCCGTAAAGCTTGAGCCTCGGAATCGCGAGCAATCCCGAAATCATTTTTCCCATCATCTCGCGTTCGTGCCCATGGATGGCCCGATGCGCCGATAAGATAGCCCGCCGCCGCGCAGAAATGCCCTCCGCTTTTCCCTCCTGCAATGCAGGCGAGGCAAGCCGCCCGTCTACTTTGTTGCCAAGCTCCTCCCAGTAGTCGACACAAGCTTTAATGCCCGCGATGCCCTCGTGATTCAGAGTGCCCCACTCCCAGCAATTTGGAATGTTGTCGGTGTTCGGGCGCACTTTATAAGGGCGATACTTCTTCAGATGTTCGCGCTTTCCAAAAAGCACTCCCATATGCGGGCCAAAAAATTTATAAGTAGAGCACACGAGAAAGTCGCAGGCGAGGGCGCGCACGTCAATGACTCCGTGAGGAGCGTAGTGGACGGCATCGATGTAACTTAATGCTCCCGCTTGGCGTGCCAAGCGCACGATTTCCGCAACATCGTTGATCGTACCGACGGCGTTCGAGGCGTATCCGACGGCAACGATGCGCGTCCGAGGGCCGATTTTCGATGCCAGATCCTGCATATCGAGCGTGCAGTCTTCTTCTTTAAATTTTGCCGTGCGAATCACTACACCTTTTTCTTCCAGGGCTTTCCACGGAGAAAAGTTCGCATCGTGATCGAGCAGGGTAAGCAGAATCTCGTCACCCTCACCGAGGTCGCGTCCCAGCGCCCGGCTCACGGCAAAAGTCAGGGTTGTCATGTTCGCGCCAAAGACGATTTCATCCGCATCGCAATTCAAAAAATCGCTCATGGCGGCGCGCGCCTCGGCGATCATGCTGTCGGTGTTGCGGCTAGTCGCGTAGGCGCCCCCGGTGTTGGCGTTATTTCTTGCCAGATAGCCGGAAATCGCATCAAGCACGCGCTGCGGAACCTGCGTGCCGCCTGGGCCATCCAAAAAAACCGCAGGAATATCCCCCGACGATGCCTGAATCGTCTGCGAAAGGGCCGGGAACTGCGAGCGCACCCATGCAACGTCTAGCTGTTTGTCGGACGTGTCAGGGTGCGAACAGGAGTCTGAATCAGAGAGCAAAGTTGAGTTGGCAGTTTTCTGGTCAGCCGCGAGCATAGGCTGACATTGTAATTGAGCGGGCGTTAGTGACGTCAAAAGTATCTGCGGCGGCCGCCGTGATCGTGAAACCCAAACTAGGCGGCACGCTCGGGAGACGTACCCTTTTTACCTTTGCCGCCATTAGAGGCGGAGTTGTTTGCAGAGTCCACGCGGATGCGCGTCGCCCGCGCTGTCTCCTGCACCAATTCATCCGTGGCGCGTGGCTCGCCGCCTGACATAACCGACCCGGCAGCTAAAGCGAAGCGAAGAGCGGCAGCTTGATCATCAAAGTAGAGTACGACTTGTCCAGACATATAACTTCTCTCCCGGCTGACCTTCGAGATTTGATACGAACCATCAATAAGAAAAAATTTTTTCACACGCGGCGACGTAAGAGTACCGCCACACGCCGACTTAGCTCTTGATTGTCGGGGAAGGCGCCCTCTGGTGATAGTGCTTTTGTTGGTTCTGAAACGGTTAGGCCCTGCGGTTAGGCTATGATCAACGACTGAGGAGCTTATCCCATGCTGGCCATGCTTATGATCGGTCTTCTAAGTTTTAACGGAGAGAACGTCGCCGGGAATCCTCGCGCTTCGATGCACCACAATTTTTCGCAAACTCAGCGTTCGCCAGTTCTGGTGAAGCCGGATGCTGCAAGCGATCCGTATGCGCCTTTGCGCTTGTATGACGGTAACTGGGACCTCGTTCCCGCAGGAACCGACAAGCCCGCCGGACCGGTACGAATTGAGAATCACTGCGCCAAGGTTGGAGAATTTTTTGCTTGCAATCAAATTGTGAATGGCAAGAACGAAGCACTTGTAGTCTTTTTGCCTACTCACGCGATCGAGAATGGCGGTTACGCTTATCGCAATCAGGGATTGCGAACGGACGGAGCCAGCCCTGGCGTCTGGGGCAACCTGGAAATCATAGGCGATCGCTGGGTTTACTCGAATGAAGACAATGACAAGGGAAAGAAAACCTATCATCGCACCATCAATGTGTTTTCAGGCCCAGACAAGATTCATTTCGAAGTGCAGTCTTCAGACGACGGCGTGAAATGGACAACGGGGATGAGTGGAGACGAAGCACGCCGGAGGTGACGCTGCGTTGCCAGAGCGCCCACAATTGCGCGGTCGCAATTAGAAGGAAAAGCCTCGCGCAATCACGGGGAATTTGCGGCGCGAATGAAATCGGCTAGCATTCCGTACGCAGTCGCATAAAGTCCAGGATTCTCTTCCGTAATCGTTATCCCGGGGAAAATATCAGTTTCAAATTGAATGATAGATGATGTTCCGTCTACGAGTGCCATGGGATCTCCGAGCGGAACCTGCTCTGGTCGCACACTGGCATGTACTCCCGAATCCTGCCGACGGGCGCGGCAAACAAGCTTATAAGGCGTACCGGTTTTACGCGCGTTGCAAACATCCTCGCGGCTTAAAG
>JANYKL010000143.1 GCA_025361625.1 Acidobacteriaceae bacterium | reverse complement strand
TTACGCCAACTGCTCAATCGGAGGCTCCAGTCGCGCCTCGAACGCTTGCAGATTCCAATCCCAAATTAGAAGTCGCTTCCAGGACTTCATCCCAAAAGGATGTATTCGGATCTAGTGCAGCTACACCGATCTGGCCTTCCGCGGGGCCTCCCTCGCCGCCGACCCAAGCAACGCGAAACTGCTCTTTCTTTTGTAAACGCGCAAGAAAAATGTCATCTCCCAGATTTAACATCCCATGTACGCCTTCAAGCAACGCACCACGGCGGCTGATGTTGATGGTGATTACGCGCTGGTCGAGGGGCCGTCCGCTGACGTCTGTGCCTGAAAGAAGTACGGGCAAGGCAATGTCGATTCGAGGATCGCGCCGCTTGCCAAGTCGCTGCGCCCGCAGATCGCTCAGAAACTGGTCGACAGAGAGTACAGATCCGGACCGCACCAGATCGAGCAGCGGATCGTGAATGTCGTCATCGGCTGAAGGCGACGCAGAAACTAAAACCGCAGATGGGGAAAAATTCGCCCCAGCCATCTTGTCTTCTTTTTTGCCGACGAAGATTTTCGGCGCATCGTGACTACTGGAGAGCTTGCCAATCAACTCTTCTACTTTCGCCCGCTGATTTTTTCCCTCAACCTGTGGAAACAGTATTCCCATTCCGTTCTGAGGATGGGACACGCCGACCACTCCATCCAATAAGCACTCATAGTCTGCATCTCGAATGCTGACGAGAACCGGAGTGTCGACAGGGAAAGGGGATGCCGACTCGAGGTAACAGGCCCCGGCACTTAGATCGGTGAGTCGCCAACGGCGCACAACCGCAGGTTTAGCTGCGGCGGCCGAATCGCGGGACAGAACGCGTGGCCTAATCTCGGAAGGAGGGGAGTCTTCAATCTTCCAATCGGCGGGCGCATACTCGATACCCCAGAAATTACCGGGGACATCGAGTTCCAGGCCAACCAGCCAGGTCTCGGGTTCGCCGCCGAGCGGGACGACCTCAGCTACGCGAGCGGTGGTGTGCCGCTTGGCGGATACGATCTCGAGACGAACCGGAATTCCAGTTTTGAGAGCGCGAGGAGAAATTAGCCCGCATCCATGGGCGTTGACTAGCGTGGTGTTGCAACGCTCGGAAAACGTGAGCGCCGGGTCAAGACTGCTCAAAAGCACTGGTACTTCGAGCGGGAGCCTGCTGCTCCTTCGAATCGCGTGCTCATTCTCCGAAGTGCTCATAGAGTTAGACAAGTTGGGTTTAAGGCGCCGTCGAAACCAGAACCTGGCACCGCGTTGCTGCGGATATGCTAAATGACTATAAAGGCCGGATAAATCTAATTTTGCTGGAATGTTTCCTAGTTTTGCACTCGAAACGAGCGTTACACGGTCTTGATCACGCAATCAGGAGCTTGAAAGGCGATCTTATTGTGACTGCCATCGCAAAATGGGCGGTTGGCTGAAGCAGCACACCGACAAAGTGAAAAAGCCAACTTCCCGACCGTATCGTATTTGTTGCCATCCGCGTCGAACAACTCGACCAGACCATCAGGATCTTCCACACGCAATGGCCCGTTCTTGCGGACCGTAATCTTAACTTGTCCCATCTGAACCCCCGACGAAGAATGAACGACTTTTAAAAACTATCTCACGAAACATGAAGATGCTAGCAGACCACATGGCCCGAAGGTGCTCTATTCCGCTATAGAATTAGCGCGCCACCTATCGACCACCTCCCACCAGACTATTTTCAAATATTCATCAAAAGTCGTCTTCGCCCACTCTCTGTGGGTCCACCATTTCTCCCCGAATTGCCAGTCGTTATGCGCCGCGGCGATGTGAACGTCGTAATTGGGTAGTCCATGGCTTAGGATCATGCGTGCCCTGCGAGTGTGGAAGTCGGAAGTGACGATCAGCACGTGGTGCGCGCTAATACTCCGCAAGCAGCGATTCACGTCATGAACCTCCGACACCGTCGAAGTTGCCTCAATTGCGCATACCGAGACACGGCTCGACTCGCCTCGCTTGTCGATGTAACGCCTGGCAATGTCAACGAGCAAATCGTCGTAAATCAGGTTTCTCTTTTCGGCATCAAGAAACACATGCGGGGCAATCCCTTCGTTTAAAAGGTCGAGAGCACGCTCGGGACGGCTGTTGGTCTCGCCCGCTAAAACAACGATCGCGTCAGATTTTGTCGGTTCATCGACGACGAGCCAGCGCCCCGCGCGACGACCCACCGCGATACAGAAAAAAGCCACGAGCAAGATAAGTCCAACCCCTCGAAACAATCGCATAGAAAATTCGCAGCTGCTTTACATATCCCTAAAGATAATTTGGTTACTACCGTAACCCAGAAGAAGTCCCTATTAAGCGCAAAAGTAACCGTTTGGGCAAGAAAACCGCATCTTTCGCGGTTCGAAAATGAATTCGCAATGCTAAAATTGTCTTCCTCTTATGAGCCAATTAACCGCTTCTTCTCTGTTCACAGATTTAAAAAGTCGCATTGGCACGCGCCAAGCCAAGGTGGGTATTATCGGCCTCGGCTACGTCGGATTGCCGCTCGCTCTGCTTTACAGCGAGCAGAAATTCGCAATCACCGGCTTCGACATCGATCAGCGCAAGATCGACACCATCTCGAACGGCGGAACATATATCTTCCGCATCACCTCTGAAGAGATCGCGGCGGCAAAGGCGAACGGGTTTAAAGCGACGGCGGATTATGCCCAAATCACCGCCATGGACGCCATCATTATCTGCGTTCCTACTCCGCTAAACGAATATCACGAACCCGACCTAAGCTACATCACCAATACCGCGCACGCTGTGGCACCTCATTTGCGCGCCGGCCAGATTGTGATTCTTGAAAGCACCACTTATCCGGGCACAACTGAAGAAGTTTTGATTCCGATTCTTGAAAACGAAAACAAGGCAGGATTGAAAGCGTCTCGCAAGGGCGCAGCGACCGACAACGAGATCTGGGTGGCATTCTCGCCAGAGCGCGAGGATCCGGGCAACACCCAGGTCGCCCGGCACGACATTCCCAAGGTGATCGGCGGTCTCGACGCGCAGGCGAGCGAGATCGCGGCCGCTCTATACGGCGCGATTTTCCGCAAGACGGTTCCAGTGTCGTCGCCAGCAGCAGCGGAGATGACGAAATTGCTCGAAAATATTTACCGCTGCGTCAACATCGCGCTCGTGAACGAACTGAAAATGCTCTGCCTGCGCATGAATCTTGATATCTGGGAGATCATCGACGCCGCCGCGACCAAGCCGTTCGGCTTCCATCCGTTTTATCCAGGCCCCGGATTGGGCGGCCATTGCATTCCAGTCGATCCGTTTTATCTTTCGTGGAAGGCGAAGGAGTTCGATTTCCACACGCGCTTTATCGAACTGGCGGGCGAAGTCAATGTGGCCATGCCGTATCACGTAATTGCCGCCACCATGTCTGCCCTGAATCGGCAGAAAAAGGCGATCAATGGCTCCAAAGTCTTGGTTCTAGGAGTCGCTTATAAGCGTGATATTGACGATCTGCGCGAGTCTCCGGCTCTGACGATCATCGAGTTGCTTCAGAAAGAAGGGGCCTTGGTAAGCTACAACGATCCGTACTTCCCCTTCGTTGGACGCGGGCGCAAGTACGATCTGCAGATGAAGTGCGCGCCTCTCGATAACCTCGGCCAGTACGATTGCGTTCTGATTGTCACCGACCATAGCGACTACGATTACAAGAAGATTGTCGGCGAATCGAAATTGGTCGTCGACTCGCGCAACGCGACCCGCGGCATCAAGAGCGACAAGATTGTGCATTGCTAGATCCAATTACTGGAAGCCGGGACGGGAGCTGAGCTCTTCGGCTTCCTCATTTTGTTTGTTCGAAAAACTCATTAACTTCGCAAATTCAGTTTGTGACTTAGAGCACCAAACTGTTAATTCGGCGTATGTTAGTATTTCGCCTTGGCGAGGAGCAGCGCGCTAATTCGACTCCTCATCCGTAGACGTGACGATGAAAGATACGCTCGGAATATTGCTCGCAGGTGGCGCGGGAGAAAGACTTTATCCACTCACTCGTGATCGCGCGAAACCGGCGGTAACGTTCGGCGGCATCTATCGCATCATCGACATCACCCTCTCTAACTGTGTGAATTCCGGTTTGCGGCGCGTGTACATTCTCACGCAATATAAAGCCCTTTCTTTGAACCGGCAAATTCGCGAAGGCTGGAATATTTTTGGGCGAGAGATTGGTGAGTTCATCGAAATTTTGCCGCCCATGAAACGCGTCAGCGAAAACTGGTACATGGGAACCGCCGACGCGGTTTACCAGAACATTTACTCGATCGGCTCTGAACAGCCGAAGTACGTCATCATCCTCTCCGGCGATCATATTTACAAAATGAACTACGAGCGCATGCTCAAGCATCACGTCGAGGCCGGAGCTGACGTGACGGTAGCGACGCTGACAACCGATCCGTCCGAGTGCAAGCATTTTGGCGTTGTCGACATCGATCACGGCGATCGCATCACCGCGTTTCTCGAGAAGCCTCAACACACCGATTTGCGCTCGCCCTACGACCCGACGAAAATTTCTGCGTCGATGGGGATCTATATCTTCAACACCGATGTTCTGATTCCAGTGTTGTTGAAGGACGCGGAGGATAAGACCTCCAGCCACGACTTTGGCAAAAATATTCTGCCCGCAATGCTTGGAGATTACCGCGTCTATTCTTTCAACTTTGTCGACGAGAATAAAAAAGAGGCATTGTACTGGCGCGATGTAGGAACCTTGGAGGCCTATTACGAGGCGAACATGGACCTCATCTCGGTCTCTCCAGTATTTAACTTGTACGATGATCAGTGGCCGATCCGCACTCACCAGCGCCAATATCCCCCGGCAAAATTTGTTTTTGCTGAGAGCGGACGCATGGGCCATGCCATGGATTCTCTCATTTCTTCCGGATGCATCATCTCCGGCGGCATGGTCCGAAATTCTGTGCTCTCGCCGGACGTGCGCGTTAACTCTTACAGCGAGATCGACAGCAGCATTCTGTTCTCGCATGTCAATGTTGGCCGCAAGTGCCTCATCCGCAAGGCGATTATCGATCGGGACGTCCATATTCCTGAAGGGACCACGATTGGCTACGACGTGGAGGCCGATCGCGAACGCTACTTCGTCACCGACAGCGGGATCACGGTCGTGACTCGCGATTATTCTTTATTCGAAAATCCAGTGACGGTGGACTACTTCACTAGCGAGTGAACACGCTCGAACTCGTAATTTCTCTTGACGGATCAATCTCATCAGACTTGTTGGGTCCCACTGCTACCTTGAACTCGTCCGAGGAGTGTTTCCAGTACACTCTTTCCTGAATGTCTCTACGCCGCCTTTTCGGTAAGAAAGAAAAACAGGAGCGCCGCATCCTGCGGCAGATCGAACGTAGCGGCGATCAACTCCAGCCTGAATATCACCGGCCCACGCCGGAGTGCCCTCACCCTGAGCGCTGGCAGATGTACGACTCCATGACCGCAGAGGTCGAGGTGCTCGAGTTCCTCCGCACCCTCGTGACCACCATCAAGCCGGAGCTTGTGGTCGAAACCGGCACCTTTAGCGCCATCAGCACGCTTTGGATCGCAGAAGGCCTCAAGGCTAACGGCCGCGGGCGGGTCATCAGTTGCGAGTTCGACGAACCGATTTACCGCAATGCGAAAGCGCGCATCGAAGGCTCGGGTCTAGCGGAATGGATTGAACTACGCAACGAATCAAGCCTGGAAATGAAGATTGAAGGCACCATCGATTTATTTTTTAGCGATAGCGACATGCCCATTCGCGAGCAAGAAATCAGGCGTTTCCTGCCGCAAATCAACCCCTGCGGAATAATCCTCATGCACGACGCCAGTTCGCACCTAAAGACGGTACGTGACGCGGCGCTTAATCTTGAGAAGGATGGGTTGATTTCCGCAGTGCTGTTGCCTACGCCGAGAGGGCTGGTCGTCGCACAACGTAAGCTCCCACGGTCATAGAGCGCGTCAGTGCTTCACCATGTCGTCCGTCAAAAGATGTGCCTTGAGTGCCAGGGTGTGGGCCCGCTTGAAATCGCCTTCCTTGAGGGCTGAACGCGCGTCCGCGAGATAGAAGCGCACTTGCTTCACGCTATCCTGCCGCGGCGGGCTAAGATGGCGATCGGCCAATATTCTGAGGTCGTTGTCCGTTGCACTTAGCCACTGCTCCGCCTCACGGCGCTCATGCTCCCTCTCTTCGGGTGATAGTCCAGGTGCAATCTGTTCGGGAGGCTCTTTCGCTCCGCCTTCGGGAACCACGGTTTTGTTCTGGATTTCGTCGTGAACCACCGGCGGGGCAGGCTTGCGGTGCTTCCTGGCTAGGGCGGTTGCCGCTGTGGGAGAGGCAGTCTGGATCAGATTCGCGTTTCCCGCGACGGACGACTGCGCGTAGGAGGCGCTAGCCATGATTTCGCTAGCAACGATTTCGCTAGAACAGCTGAGCCATGTCAGGGCAAGCGAACATCCCCAAAAGAAACGCATGTGATGATTGTTGTCTGATTGGGGTGAAAAATACAAGAGATCGTTGGCCTCGCTAAAATAAAAACCCCGCCCAGACGGTGCCTGAGCGGGGAGGTTGAACATCCTTAACCTATCTCGAGCCGTGTGAACCGACGGCAGCACTGATGGATTCGTTCTCCGGTTGAAGAACAACACCATCGAACGGAGTCGCGCCGACAAAGCGCCCGCCGATCACGCTTACTCGGCGCAGCGGGTAACCTGCATCCGGTCCACGTTGCCAGGTACGACCACCGTCGCGGCTTTCAAAGATCACGCCGGTGACGTCGCTGGTCGCGAGCAACTGTTTGTGAGCAGCATCGAAGCTGACGGAAGAGATGTCCCTTGCAGGCAGGCCGTTATTTGCCTGCTGCCAGGTCAACCCACCATCTTCGCTGCGGTATGCGCCTTCGCGCGAGGCCACCATGAACTGGCTGTCAGACGCGATCGCTGCGCTGCGGATGCTGACGACATACGTCGGCAGCCCGCCCTTTTTCCACTCTTTGCCAGCATCATCCGAGACAAAAACGCTGGAGCGAGTGGCAGCAAGAATGGTGGAGTTCAGGGCTCGTACCGAGACGAAATCTTTTTGCCCAAGAACTTCCCCGCCCTTCCACATCTTGCCCTGATCGGTGCTGACGAAGATGCCAGCACTGGTAGCTGCAAGCCAGCGCGACGGCTCGATTTCTAAGTCGTTCACGCGAGCTTCTAGTTGAGATTTCTGATAAGTGGTGTGAGCAACTTCTTTGCTCTTGCCTTTTTTCGTCTTCGACGCGACCTTCGTCATCGTCGTGTGCTCTACCACAACCAGGTTCATCGGCTTCCACGTCGAGCCGTTGCGCTCGAGTGAATAGATACCGTGGTTGGTTCCGGCTACCAGCGTGCCGTTGGCAGCCTGCTTGAGCGCGAACACGTCTTTGCCGCCAAGGCCAGCCGCTTTCTGCAACCAATGTTGCCCCGCGTCGTTGGAGTAGAAAACGCCACCGAACTCGCGGTCATTGACGACTGCGACGTACATCGTGTTTTCGTCTTTAGCGTCAGCAAGAATCGCGGAAACGTAACGGTGCGAATAGCCTTTGTTGGAGGGACTCCATGAAGAAGCTCCATCCGTCGAAGCCATCACGCCACTGCGGTCGGTCGCGAGAAGCACGCGATTCGAATCCCGCGGATCAACCATCACATCGTTGACCACGACTTCCGGGTTGCTTACGCGCTTCCAAGCCTTACCAAGATCAGTCGTCTTCCAGAGGCCTTCAGTGGTTCCGGCATAAACGATGTTTTCGTTGGTCGGATCCTGTTTCAGCACGCGAGTGCGCCGCGCCGAAAATGGAATGCCTTGGATTTTAGAGAATAGATCACCACCGGTGACGCTCTTATAAATACCCGAGCAGGCGCTGGCAAAGACAACAGAAGGATTGTCGTGATCCACGATGACTGAGAATACGTCCGAATCGTCGATCATTCCTTTATTGATATGCTGCCAGTTTGCTCCAGCATCGGTCGTTTTCCATGCCAGGTGCCAGGTGCCGGCATAAATCGTGTTGGGATCTTTCGGATCTATCGCGATCGACTCGATGTTCTTAATTTCGGACGAGTTCGCCGGAGAAAGGTGCTCCCAGCTATCGCCTCCATCTTTACTGCGATAGACGCCATCGAGCGCCCCGGCTACGAGAATGTGAGAATCGCCCTTGAACATATGAAGAGCGCGGATCGATTTGCCATGCATCGCTGGCAAAGTATCCCAGCTGCGTCCGCCATCTTTTGACCGGAAGATTTCGCCAAGCTGCTGGCTCGATACGCTCCAGGCCGAAACATAAATGCGTTTCGAATCCTTCGAGTCCATCGAGATGTGATCGAGAACATAATCTTCGCCACCGAGGCGCGCCAGGCGCGTCCAGGTCTTGCCGGCGTCTTCTGAAGAGAACATCTGCCCGGTGCTCGTGCCAAGAAGAATGTGATTCGGATTTTGCGCATCGTAAGCGAGACTGCGCGCATCGCCTCCATCAGGACCCATGACCTGCCATGGACCTGAAGCCATCAGCACGGTGCTTAACAGACCGATGGCCAGCGCGAGCAAGCCCGTCTGAAATACTTTTCTTTTCATTTTCAATGTCATACGCGTCGTGTGACCCCTGCGAATGATGTTCGCCCGTGTTCACCTTAGCTAGGCTAGCACGCAGGAACAAGGTTACCGAAGTGTCGAGAAATAGAAAGGCCGGTGGAGCAAATCTCCACCGGCCCTTGGTGCTTTCCATCTTTGTTTGGGTTGCTATTGAGCTTTCTTTGCAGCCCTCTTTTTGGCAACCGGTTTAGGATGATCGGGCACTGCCTTCACCTTGGTTTCGTCCACCGGTTGCGTGGAATCGGCTCCAGGGAAAGCGGCGCCAGCCGGAATGATCCAGTGCTCGGTAACTCCGGTGCCGCTGTTGCCGGTACGGGTCTCAATACGGCTGGGGTCAATATTCTGCTTGGCCTCACCGCCTGAGATGTATGCCTTAACGTTGAGGGCACGCTCGCCAGCGAGATTTTTCCGTTTCTCGTTTGGAGCAGCGTTGCCCACCACCACCAGCTTGGACTCTGAATCCTGCTGCAGTTTGAGCGCAACGTCATCCAGTGCCGCCTTGCAGGTGTTGTCCACGCGCCACGGCTTCTTCTCGTTGGGATACTGACACTCGTTCAACTTGCTCGCTTGTGGCGGAGGAGGTGGCGGGTTTTCGATCGTCACCGAACTCGGCGAACTCGCAGTCAAGCCACGCGCATCGGTACAGGTTGCGTTGATGGAAACGGTTCCTGGCGCAGCACCGGTCGTGTTTAACGTACCAGTATTGCCGCTGCCGGAGATGGTGCCGCTGCTGGCGGTCCATCCGCCGACTGTAACAGGGCTGTTATCCGGACTGGTGCAGGTACAAGTAATAGACGCAGTACCACCCGGCTGCAGAGTCGTTGGGCTAGCCGAACAAGACATCTGTGGCGGATTCTTTGGTGGTTCCTTCACGGTGAAGTTCGCCGTGCAGCTCGCCATATTATTCTTCTTGGCTCGGGCATCGGCGACGGTTGCAGTCGCTGTGTAAGCTCCGCCTGCAACACCGTTCGTGTCGATGGTCGCGGCCGTGTCCTTACCTTCGATCTTTCCGCCGCTGCTCTTCCAGTCATAAGAAACAGTGTGCTTCGGATTGAAGTTGCTGGCCGTGACGGTAACGTGAACCGGCTCGCCAACCAAAACTTCGGCGGTTTGTACCGAGCAGGCGGCAGCTACTGCAGCTTGCGGTGGTTCTCCGCCAAAATTGAACACCAGACCTGTAGTCAGACGGGCACCGTCATATGTCGGGCGCCGCAAGTGGGGATCTTGGGGTCCAACGTCGTTGGCATAATTTTGGCGTGCGTATTGAAAGTCAGCCTCGAACACGCGGAGTGACACGCGCCTCGTAATCTTCATGTCCATACCACCGCCCAGGATCGCGGCGATTCCATTCGAGGATTGAATGCCCCGGCTGGAGATGCGTTCAAACCCGAGCAAGGTGTGGGCAAAGAAGTTCACGTTCTCGCCGCGGAACGTTAGTTTGGGACCGATTGCCACAGCGTCGATGCTGGCATTGCGATTCCAATCGCCTCCGTAGTTACCTTCAAGGCCCAAATATTTTGTAAAGTTGTAGGTGAGATTGGTGCCAAAGCCCTGAGCGATTGAGGGCAGCTTGAATGCGAACGGGGGGACCGTCGTGCTTGGAATATTGCCGCCTGGATTCAGCCATTGATAGCCAAGGAATAATTCTGCTTTCGGATACGAGTCATCCATTGACATCGTAGTCGAAGTCTTGGGCGCTGGAGCCGATGCGGGTGCTGGCTCAGTCTGTGCACTCGTCAGAGCTGACAGCCCGAGCAACGTTGATAGGGTCAGCGCGGCGCTCGCGCTTCTCAAAAACTTTGGGGGGCACGGTGACATTGAATTCCTCCGGATCAAATCCACTTCGATAGATTGGGTGAAATGGAAAACCATTTAAACTCTTACGGCTCGCACACATAGGCCGCTCGTGGAACATTGAATTCTACAGCAACCTGACTCGCAAAAACAAACTGCAACAATCTAAGAACCTGATTGTGTACTGGCTCGACCGTGCCAGGCCTTTCTATGTACCGCCAATCTTCCGCCCGCCAGCCACCACTTTTGAACTGACGCGAGTCTCATTCTGATATTTCGAGCTGCTCGACAGTTGCGGGGTTATGAACTTACCTGAATAATGCAGATTGGGCCGACCGCCCGTCACTATGACACAGGAACGGATACTAATCGTCGAAGACGAAGAGAACGAACGCACGGGCCTGGCAGAGCTCGTCTCCGGGTGGGGTTATAGGACGGATACGGCGGCAGATGGCATGGACGCCCTGGAAAAAATTCCGACGTTCTCCCCGTCGATCGTGATCACCGACGTGATGATGCCGCGAATGGGGGGCATGGAGTTAGTAGAGAGGCTAGCCGAGCTTTCTCAATCAATCGCGGTAGTTATGGTGACTGCCCAGAAAGCGACCGAGACCGCCTTTCACGCGGGCCGACTCGGAGTATTGGACTACATCGAAAAACCGATCGACTTCCGCAGACTGCGTTCGATTTTGAACAACATAAGCGAGATCATCAAGGCTCGTACGGAAAATGAAACCCTGCGAAGGCGTTTGCGTGACAAAGGAGCGCTTGGGCAATTGGTGGGAGCTTCCACGGAAATGCAGGAGATCTTCAGACTTATCGAGCAGGTAGCTCCGAGCACTGCTTCCGTCTTGATTACCGGAGCGAGCGGCACCGGAAAAGAATTGGTAGCCCGCACCATTCACGATTTAAGCCCCCGCAGAAATAGAGCTTTCGTGCCAATCAATTGCGCGGCCATTCCGGAGACGTTGATTGAAAGCGAAATTTTCGGCCACGAAAAAGGCGCATTCACCGGGGCCTTAGAACGTAGAGTCGGATGTTTCGAACTCGCTGAAGGCGGAACTCTTTTACTCGACGAGATCGGTGAAATGCCGGTGGGTACTCAAGCCAAGTTGCTGCGCGTGCTGGAAGACCACAAATTGCGCCGTCTCGGCAGCAAGGTTGAAACGTCAGTTGACGTGCGAGTTTTGGCCGCCACTAACAAGGTTCCCGACGAAGCGGTGGCTAACGGAGAGCTTCGGCAAGACCTTTATTATCGACTCAACGTATTCAACATTCACATGCCCGCACTTCGCGACCACAAAGATGATCTTCGCGATCTGGTCAAGAGCCTGCTTGCCGATATGAACCTGAAGCACGATCGCAAAGTCGCCGACGTCAGCGAGGCAGTGCTAAACATCTTTCAGACATATTCCTGGCCTGGCAATGTGCGCGAACTTCGCAACACACTGGAGCGAGCCGTCATCGTGTGCGAAAGCGGGTTAATCGAGACGAAACATCTTACCCCCGGTTTCGGCCAGAGCGTGCGACAGGTAGTGAATGATCCAGACGCAGTTCATCTGGGCGTGGGTACGACCGTCGGCGAAGCAGAAAAACTATTGATTTTAAAAACTTTGCAGGCGACGAGTAACAACAAGACCCGCGCCGCCGAGATTCTTGGCATCAGCCTGAAGACTTTGCACAACAAACTAAAAGAATACGGACGGCCACAGGAAGCTGGGATGGTTGTCGAGGAGTAATAAATTTCTCGCTTCGTCACTTTAATGATTGATCGCAACTTTGAAGCGGAGCCTTGCAGTCACGGAGAGCGGAGAGCGGTCAAGGACAGCGATAGCTTCTTTACATGAGTCGCAAATTTATTATCGTGCTTGTCATCACTATGCTTTTTACCACGTTGGTGGTGGGTTTTTCCTGGATTTATCTTTCGCAACTTCTCAGCCAGCGACTGCTCTGGGCCGATGAAACCGCTTCGCAACTTACCAATCAACTGCAGTATGCCGCATCGAAGGCTGTCCCTGATTTAACCAGCACGCGCGTGAACACGCAGAATTCGAAAGCGATGCGCGTTGCAATTACAAAGTATTTGCAAACTGACAGCAGTCTCAATGACATGCTGGAATCGGTCGTAGGTACTTCCCGAGTTATTTACGACGCGGCCATCGTGAACTTGAGCGGCATAGCTATTCTTGATACCAATCCTGCAATGAACGGAAAGCCCGTGTCGCCGCGCGCGTCGTTGAGTGTTTTGCGCGACGCCGGATTCCGCCGGCAGTTGAGAACTCTCTACGGACCCGCTGCCGTATATGACGTCAACGTCAGGCTCGACCTCGATGGCCAGGAATTTGGCAGTGTACGAGTTGGAGTTTCAACCGTCTTTCTACGCAGTGAACTGACTCCGCGTTTGCAACAGGCAGCGTTCTTTTCGCTCCTCTCAATTTTTTGTTCACTCGTCCTATCGGCTGTGGTTTCAAACCTTTCGCTGGGACCGCTGAAAGCAATCAGCCGTGATCTCGATAGTGCCAGCGGCGGGGACCTCTTGCTTACCGAAGAATCGGGTTCCGACGATGAAGTCGGGCTAGTCTCCCTAAAAATCGCCCACTTGGGACGTCAGATCCGGGACACCAACCAGATTTTCTCGGCGTTGAAAGACAACGTCGAGCAGGTGATGACCAAGCTACAGGACGGGCTGATGCTCTTTACCCGTGACACGCGAGTCGTCCTGGTCAGCGCATCGGCGGAGAAATTCCTGGGTCGTCCCCGGCGCGAAATTCTAGGGCGCACCGCGGAAGAGATTTTTTCCGATGGCTCGGTCTTAGGGGCTGTGGTGCTCCCTGCGTTCCAAAAGCAGCGGCAGCTAGCGCAGTACGAATTCGACGCCGCCGACGGTAGGCGCGTGCAAGTCTCACTGGATTTTATACAGGAAAGAGGAACGCCGATCGGCGCACTTCTCACCATGCGCGATACGGAATCTGTTCGTCGCATTGAGGATGAAATCGAGATCTCACGGCGCCTTTCAGCAAGCGGCCGCCTGACCCGCGGAGTCGCGCACGAGGTAAAAAATCCCATCAACGCGATCGTTCTCCATCTTCAATTGCTGCAAAACAAGCTTAAGCAGGACGATCCGGACACGCGCCGCCACATGGACATAATCGGCAGCGAAATTCATCGCCTGGATCGCGTCGTGCAGATTCTCGTCGACTTTACTCGTCCCCTCGATTTGCGCCTCGACGACATTGATCTGCGCAAGATTCTCAATAGCGTAGCGGTTTTGGCCGGGCCGGATGCAGCGCGCCATGGCGTGCAAATCGTACAGCACCTTCCAGATGACGCCGAGTCTCTGCTGGTACGCGCCGACTCGGACTTGATGAAACAAGCAATTCTGAATCTGGTTCTTAACGGCGTACAAGCCATGCCAGATGGCGGAACGCTCACCATTAAAGCGCAACGGGACGAAGACATGATTCTTGCTGAGATCATGGATCAGGGATGCGGTATCCCTGCCGAAGCGAAAGAGAAAATTTTTGAGCTTTATTTCACCACCAAGGGCAGTGAGGGCGGCAGCGGAATCGGACTGGCCCAGACTTATCAGATCATGGAGTGGCACTACGGCAAAGTCGAGTTCGATTCGATCGTCGGCGCAGGCACAACTTTCCGCCTACGTCTTCCGCACGCCGTTTCTCGTCGCGACCGTCGCGCCGGTGAGGAGATTACCGCCTAGACTCTCCTGCAAACGCCCATGACATCTCTCACTAGTTTTATTCGCTCTCCTGGCGTGCGGCGCTAGCGCACAGACTTCATCCGGCATGGGCGCTGCATCGCGGCAAGATCACACCTACCTCGGGATTCGACAGGAATGACTATCCCGGCAATGATAATCGGCTCGTTCCCTATAGCGCCATCCGGCTCGAGCACTTTTGCCCGTTTTGTTTGCGAGAAACTGAATCGTCCTAAGTTAATCAGTCTTTGGGTTGGGCTTCGGAGGATTGCCGCCCGCGACGCCTAGCGCAGAAAAGGAGTCCATAGAAGCGATGCATCCGCATGCAGAGACAAGAATCCAATGATGATATCGTGGGGATCGCATGAAGATTGGCATCACTTGTTATCCGACGTATGGCGGCAGCGGAGTTGTGGCGACCGAACTGGGCCTGGAATTAGCTCGCAGGGGCCACGAGATTCATTTCATCTCCTATTCGCAACCTATTCGCCTCACGTTCCCCGAGCCCAACATTCACTACCACGAAGTTGAGGTCACACGCTATCCGCTCTTCGAATATCCGCCCTACGATTTAGCGCTCGCGACACGAATGGCTGAGGTTTCACAGCTTTACGAACTCGACCTGCTCCACGTTCATTACGCTATTCCGCATTCAGTCAGCGCGATGCTGGCGAAGCAGATGCTGGCGGCGACCCCGCCGCGACGCAATTTACCATTTGTCACTACACTTCACGGGACCGACATTACGCTGGTCGGGCTTGATCGTTCTTATCTGCCAATCACCCGATTTTCCATCGAGCAGAGTGACGGAGTGACCGCTATTTCGCAGTGGTTGCGCAGCCGTACCCTGAACCTTTTCGACATCAAGAATCATATCGAGGTCATCCCCAACTTTGTGAACTGCGACGATTATCTGCGCAAGCCGGAATGGATGGCGAATCGCTCCGAATATGTCGCGGATGACGAGCGACTGCTCGTTCATCTTTCAAATTTCCGTCCGGTAAAACGGGTTCTCGACGTGATCGAAATTTTTGACCGCGTTCACAAGAAGATTCCGTCGAAACTCCTGCTTATCGGCGATGGACCCGATCGCTCGCAAGCGGAATGGCTGGCAGTACAAAAAGGAATTCACGAGCATGTGCTCTTTCTCGGCAAGCAAGATCAAATCCGCGAGAAGCTTGCCATCTCGGACGTGCTGCTTATGCCGAGCGAACTGGAAAGTTTCGGATTGGCCGCCTTGGAAGCGATGGCCTGCGAAGTAGTGCCTGTCGCCACCCGGACTGGGGGCGTTCCAGAAGTGATCGAGGATGGCGTAAGCGGATTTCTTGCGGAGGTTGGGGACGTTGAGACAATGGCGCGTCACGCGATCAACATCCTGGGGGATGAGTCCGAGCTCCGCAAAATGGGCAAGCGAGCGCGGGCAGCGGCTCAAAGCAAATATTGCGCCAGCAAAATTATTCCGCTTTACGAAGATTTTTACCGAAAGGTGCTGGA
>JANYKL010000111.1 GCA_025361625.1 Acidobacteriaceae bacterium | reverse complement strand
TGGAGAGTTGAAAGCCCAGGCCGACGACCACAGTCACTGGATGTATCGAGTCAAACGAAATGACGGCGGTAAAGAAGAGGTCAAACTCGTTGTCGAGAGCAAGGACGGGGAGATTGATCGCCTGCAATCCGTCAACGGACGAGCGATCAGCGAAGAGGAACAAAAACGTGAAGACCAGCGGATTGCGAATCTGCTTCACGCTCCCGACCGCCAAAAGAAGCGGCAAAGGGCGGCTGCGGAAGACGCGGAGCAAACGGCCAGAATGTTTAAGGTGCTGCCGGATGCACTGAAAGTTCGCTTCGGTGAGCGCAAGGGCGACCTGGTGGAACTTTTGTTTGAACCGAACCCCGATTATCACGCATGGTCGCGCGAAGCAATCGTCTTTCATGAAATGGAGGGGCGCATCTGGATCGATACACGGCGGAACCGCTTAGCCGAAATTCAGGGTCAACTCATGCACACGGTTAAGTTTGCCGGC
Organism: Acidobacteriaceae bacterium; assembly: GCA_025361625.1. GTDB lineage: Bacteria > Acidobacteriota > Terriglobia > Terriglobales > Acidobacteriaceae > Acidiflorens. Next base: position 22,031 of record JANYKL010000111.1, on the reverse strand, counting down.
GGACTGCTCGGCTATCTCGAAAAGGGTGGAGAATTTAATGTCCGGCAGGCGGAAGTCGCTCTTGGACACTGGGAAGTGACGCTATTGCATGTGAATATGCACGGGAAAATTCTCTTTTTAAGAACGATCTCGGAACAGCAACACGAAATCCGCACGGATTATCGATTGGTTTCAAACGATTTGAGCCTTGCTCAAGCAGCCGAGGTGTTGCAGAAGCGCTCCTCGATCCAGGATGCCGAAGAAAAAAGAGGGGAAGCTTCAAAGAATGGGAACATAGCGGCGCAGGCCCAGAAACAATAGCCGCAGCGGTGTACCCTGTTTGTTGCACGGCATTTAAATGCATGATCTTAGGCGTGCGTGAATGCAGCTGACGCTCGCAGGACGCGTACCTTCACATCCGCAGAGCCCTTCGTGACTTTGACGTTCACCGTCTCCCCATCTCGAAAGACGCGCAGATCGATCGTCCGGTCACCGACGCAAAGGTCAGCGAGGTCGAGATAACTGATCGTCGAAGGCAATCTCGGATCGACAAAGTCAACAACACGATCGGCTGCATGCACCGTAATTCCAAGGCACGATTCAAATAGCGAGTAGGGTGAAGCTGCCGCCCATGCCTGGGGAGAACAGGCTACTGGGTACAGCGTTGGCCCTTCAACATCGGAACGCTTGTGGAATCCGCAAAATAATTCCGGAAGGCGATTAAACTCCATGAAAGTGCTGGCGTCGAAGAGGGCTCCGAGAACTCTTAGAGCTTCATCTTTATAACCGTATCGGGCGAGACCGCTGGCTACGATAGCGTTATCATGCGGCCATACTGATCCGTTGTGGTAGGACATCGGGTTATAGCGGACTTCGCCGCTCGACAATGTCCGAATTCCCCAACCGCAGAAATAGTCCTCTTGCATGAGGGATTTTGCGAGGATTTGAGCATGTGCCGCGCCTGCAATTCCGGTCCACAAGCAATGGCCGGCGTTAGAAGAGCGGACGCGGCAAGGCTTTTTTTGTCCGTCAAGGGCAAGAACGTAAGCCCCCAGCTCCTCATCCCAAAACGCTCGCTCGAACTCGTCCTTCAAACGGTCCGCTTTGCGATTCAACGACTCCGCGAGATCAGAATTACCGAGATACGCGGCGATGCGTGATGCCGCTTTTTTAGCTCCGTAGACATAAGCCTGCACTTCACACAACGCAATCGGGGGAGCGGCAAGGATACCGTCTTTATAGAAGACGGAATCGTGCGAATCTTTCCAACCTTGTTGCGTTAAGCCAGTCTTTGATTTGCGCTCATATTCCACGAACCCGTCTTTGTCGATGTCGCCGTAGTTATCAATCCAATCGAGGGCCGCCAGGATGTTTGGCCAAATTTCTTTTAAAAAGTCGCCGTCGCGGGAATAGTCAAAATATGCGCCAGCGAGCATTACAAACAACGGAGTTGAATCCACGCTGCCGTAGTAGCGCCCGAACGGTACTTCCTTCAGATTTGCCATTTCTCCATGACGCATCTCGTGCAAAATCTTTCCCGGCTCGGCGTCTTCTTCCGGAACAACGCTCGTGGCTTGGTGTTCAGCGAGGAACTTGAGCACGCTTTTCGCAATGCCGGGTGCGGCCCACAGACATTCCATGGCGGTCAGAATGCCGTCCCGACCGAAAACCGTGTTGAACCAGGGCACGCCGGCATAGGGATAAGCGCCCTCTGGATTACCGCTAATCATCATGTGAACGTCGGCCTGCGAACGCGAGAGCCAGGTATTAAAGCGAAAGTCGGAAGTTGTAATTTCGCAAAATTGATTTCGTCCCTGCTCCAAAGTGGAGAGAGCTTGATCCATCGCCGCGCCGAAGTCGATGGTCGTTCGATTCGAAGTCTGCTGCTCGCAGAATGTTGTAATCGAAATTGCCATCTCATCTTTCGGATTGAGGGCAACTTTAAAACTTACGGAATGATCAGAGATATGCTCAGGCACGGGGGAGAACTGAAGGCGCGTGCAGCGCAATCTTCGGTCAAGGCCGCGATAAGACAGCACGACACAATCGCGTTCAATAATAGGGGGAAGTATTTCGCCGGCATGCTCACGCTTTGTGCCGCGCACCTGAAATATGTCTGCATAGTCGGCGGCAAATTCCAAAGTGATCGAAGTTTCTATCGGAATCGAATGGAAGTTCGCGAGACGTAACTTGTCGTAACAGACATCTTGCCAAAGAAATTTTGACCGAAAAAGATGCACCGCTCCCCGTGGAACAAGAACCCGACCGTCTTTGTATACGTCGGGGTTCATCATATCCAAGGTCAAAAAGGCGTTGTCATTTTGAACGGTCGAGCGGAGGAGTTGCGGAATTTTGTCGCCCATACGTAGCGTCAGGCGCGACAAGTACCGGGTACCGCGATGATAGAGGCCTTGTTCGCCGACCCCTATCGACTCCACGTCGCCGAGGCGATTGAACACAGCAAACGTATCTCCCCACTTCAGCACCCGGGTGCGGTCGTCAGCAAGGGAAGAAGTAGCAAGTACGTAGTACTGATCTTTGATTTGGATTACATCTTCCAACTATGCAGCTTCCTCTGCGAGCGCTTCACGCTCCCGTTCCGACAGATCGCCCAGTTTACTTTCGTCAAAAGGCATGTCCAGGAAGGCAAGTTGCTGATAAATGTTCAAATAATCTTTCGCCATGCGCCTGGCGGTAAAACGCTCCTCGAATGCGTTTCTGCATGCGGCGCGCGACATTCCCTTTACCTTTTCGACGGCTGCAATTGCTTCTTCCACGCTTTCAACAATTACTCCATTGACGCCATCATCAATGATTTCGGGAACAGAACCATGAGAGAACGCAATCACCGGAGTTCCGCAAGCCATGGATTCAATCATATTCAGGCCGAAGGGCTCTGGCCAATCGATTGGAGCAAGACAGGCAACAGCGTTGCCTAGAAATTCTGCCTTCTGATGGTCGCCTATCTCTCCGAGAAATTCGATGTTCGGCTGTGACAACAATGGCTTAATGACACCGTCAAAGTAAGCACGATCTGCCAAATCGACTTTAGCCGCGATTTTCAACCTCATTCCAGCCGCCTTAGCGATGGCGATGGCGCGATCCGGACGCTTTTCGGGCGACATGCGACCAATAAATGCTAAATATTTGCCGGCGCCGCTGTGAAACCGCAGCAAATTTGGGGGCAGGCCGTGGTAGACGTTGCCGACCCAATTCGCCCCGGGCAATGGATCGCGTTGACTATTTGAAATCGACACTACTGGAACGTCCCTGAACTCGCGGTATAGCGGGACAAGGTCCGGCAGGTCAAGACGTCCGTGCAGCGTCGTAACATTTCTTACCGTCCATTCTCTGCAAAGAGGAAATTGCAAATAGTCAGTATGGAAATGGATCACGTCAAACTCGCCACGATGCTTGCGAACTTTCTCCAGCAGCACGGTGTGGTGGGCGAGCGAGTCTTTCAAATCAGGCATAGAGCGGAGCGAAGCCGAACTGCCGGCAATCAGCTTCGCTGTGGTCCGGGAATCGCCGCTGGCGAAGAGAGTGACGTCGTGGCCCAGGCGAACCAGTTCCTCGGTCAGCCAGGAGACGACACGTTCGGTACCGCCGTAGCCAACGGGCGGAACGCTTTCATATAAAGGAGCAACCTGAGCAATTCTCATAAGTTGGACTCAAAAGTTGTTGTTCCTAGTGTGGACATTGTAGAAAGCGAAATGGAATTCCACAATCGGGGTTACGCTGTACAACATTTGCGCTTCCCGCAAGAAGAACAGACGCGAGTTTAAGCGGGGACAAGGCTTATATTTGTTCTAGATATTGAAAAGTCTATACACCGCGGGAGGATCTTGAGACTGCAGTAGTGTTAGCGCGACGTAGTGTACCGGAACTCCGGCAGTGGCGCCGAGGGAAGACTTCGCAGTCTCCTTCGTCGGATGTTGAATTGGTCTTCTTCCACATCACTATTTTGCTCCGCCACAAAACAAAGAAGGCCGATGCACAAGCTGGGCCTTCTTTGCGCTTCATTTCTACCCGAACATTTGTGACTATTGAGCGACTCTCAGCAACAACAGCGTTCCGCTGTCAAGCTTCACGTTGTTCTTGTCCGAGCTGAGCACCGAACCCTCTGTTGCATTCGCTTCTGTAGCTAACTTCAAATTTGAAATACCAACCACACCTTTTGTCTCTCCGGTGATAGGAGCATTGCCCTGGCCTTGGTTAGTTGCGCTCGGGTTGTTGGCTCCGATATCGCTGTCGGCTCCGGCGTTGCTGGCGGCGGCTGTTCCCGTCCCGGCGGATGCATTACCGGATCCCATTGCTCCCGCGCGTCCCCCTGCTGATGGCGTTGCTGGACCCGAACCTGCGGTCGCGGTTTGATTCGAATTCTGGTTGTCTGCCGTAGCGTTGTCGGAGTTGTTACGTGCTCCAATTACCGCTTGAATCGATAGTGGCATTTGCATATCACCACCGCCCTTCATTACGGCATGATCAAAAGCAATCGCCAGTTGCGATTCTTTCTGCTGTTTGTTGCGAGCCTGCGCTTCAGTTACGTGTCCGATCACACGAGTATCTTTTGCCACAATGATCTCGCCATTCCCGGCTTTCAGGTCCTGAGTAACTTTGGCCTCGACCTGGTCCCCTGTTTTTGCTTTCTTCGCGTCGATCGACTTAGTGAGCTCTACCGGAATCACGCTGCCGGGCGCAATTCGATTGGCTCCGTTCATCTGGCCTTGCGCCGAAGCTGAGGGGGACGTTGCAGTTGGTGAAGTCGTTTGACCCGCCCCAGGTTGCGCTGACTGCGGAGTAGCACTGCTGCCGGGTGATTGAGACGAATCTTGAGCGAGGCATGCTCCAAAAAGAAGCACCGCGGTGAACATTGAGCGCAAAATCATAAAATTCTCCCTGTAAGAGATATTGATCGCACAGCACTTTTGTGTGTCGATCACGACGTCGTAAATTGATCAGCCACTTAGATGTTGGTTTCGCGCGACAGGAGCGCGTCAGGACAGCGAGAGAATTATCCCCTTCGCATGCCACGTGCGCTCTTTTTCTAAGGGGAATCCTGTAGCAGCAGCGCGCTGCTGGCCCGCATCGCCCTCCGGACACCTGCCACCTCGTCGCGCCGCGCATCTTATTATGGCTCACGATATGCCTCAGGTACGCCCCATGCCTTTTCCCATTGCAAAAGACTATCCGCCGATGGAAGCGCAATCGGCGACGGTCCTTCCCACCGGCCCCGACTGGCAGTACGAACCGAAGTGGGATGGCTTTCGCTGCCTCGCCTTCCGTGACGGCAGCGAAGTCGACCTGCAATCGAAAGCCGGCAAGCCTCTCACCAGATATTTTCCCGAACTCGCCTCTGAAATACAGAAACTGAAAGCGCAAAAGTGTCTGCTTGATGGCGAAATCGTCATTCCTTTCGAAGGCGCACTCTCTTTCGATCAGTTGCTTATGAGAATTCATCCTTCAAGCAGCCGGGTAGCAAAGTTGAGTCACGAAACTCCCTGCGTTTTTATAGTGTTTGATTTGCTCGTTGATGCGGATGGCAAGTCGCTAATTAAATCGACGCTTGACGACAGGCGCAAAGCTCTCGAAAAGTTTGCTGCCAGGAATTTTAAAAGTGGAGGAATGATTCGTCTCTCTCCAGTCACCCTCGAACTCGATATCGCGAGCAAGTGGTTCCACATGGGTGTCGCACTAGACGGAGTGGTCGCCAAACGCCGCGACCTCGACTACCAGTCGGGCAACCGTTCCGGAATGGAAAAGATCAAGAAGATGCGAACCGCTGATTGCGTGGTCGGAGGCTTTCGTTACCTGGAAAAGAAGCCACTGGTGGGGTCTTTACTTTTGGGTCTTTATAACGAGGAGGGTACGCTTGATCACGTTGGCTTCAGTTCTTCGATCAGCGCAAAAGACAGGCCGGCCCTCACTCGAAAATTGAAAAAGCTGATCAAACCTCCCGGCTTCACGGGCAAGGCCCCAGGCGGGCCAAGCCGCTGGAGCACGAAACGCTCGACTGAGTGGGAACCGCTCGATGGTTCGCTTGTCGCTGAAGTGCAGTTTGATCATTTCACCGGAGGTCGCTTTCGCCACGGGACAAAACTTCTACGTTGGCGTCCTGACAAGAGCCCAAAACGATGTACGCAGGAACAAGTGAAACGCGAAGATCGCTCGGCGCTTGATCTACTTTAGACTCGACTTACAAAGCTCGACTTACTTTAGGCTCGCTACCTTGAAGATGACACGCCCTCTGGTTCTTGCCCGGGCAAGCCGAGTTGTTCGATATGTTGCAGAAGATCGGCCGGATCATCGTAAACACGAAACGCGCCTGCGCCTTCAAGTTCCGCCTGCGAGCTTCCTCCGGACAGCAATCCTACCCCCAGCGCATTTGTTCGTCCGGCCGCAAGTAAATCCCATACGCTATCGCCGACAATGATGCAGTCTTTAATCGAAACGCTGAGTCGCTTCGCGGCAGCGGCAAAAACGTCAGGTGACGGTTTCGCTTTCTTTACATCGTCGCCGGTGAGAACCGGAAATTCTTTAGGCAGCTTAATGTGTTTGAGGAGGCTCTCCGTCGCCTCGGTGCCGCCCGTCGTTGCAATGGCCGCCCGGATGCCATTTTTAGAAAGGTGCGCCAACAATTCATTTGTGCCAGGGAGCAACTTCAACTGCGGAATGGTGCGAGCGAAAAGGCGGTTATGTTTTTCTTCGAGCTCTGCCAAATCCACTTTCTGCGGCCTGCTTACGCCTTCGCGAAATAATTCTTGCAAGAAAGCTTTCCCGCTCATCCCTACTCGCCGGTGAATTTTCCATTGCGGGATGACGATTCCAGAACTGTTGAGCGCCTCTGAAAACGTGGTTACGTGCTGGTAGACGCTGTCCATCAGCGTGCCGTCGAGATCGAAAAGCACCGCGGGTAGGTCAGTTCTGTGGCGTCTTTTACGAGAGGGAGGAGTTGTCATCGGGGATCCTTTTGATTTTCATGGTCATCCATCCCATCGCCCGAGGACGAGACACGGCGGCGCAATTGCAGAGGAACGGAAGGGTCATCGGCTGAAACTTGGCCAGCCTGTATCCAAGCCCATCGCGTGAGCAGCGAACCTGCAATCGACGAGATTGCCGCGGCCTTTCGCAAAGAGATTCGCGAGCGCCGCGACTTAAGGGCAAGCAAACGCAGCAATAGCGGCACGGGACCGGATAAAACGCCCGCGCCACGCATCGCCCACCCGCCTATTCCGGATTTGAGAGACTCGCTGGGTGGTGTTTGACTAAGTTCGATGGACACCCCCATGGCTGTTTCGACCGCGGCAGCTCCGATGGCAATTCGATTAAGAGCTTTAGATTCATTTCCCATCAGCTCCAGTATTGTGGCCGCCCCGGCGGTCCCGGACGCGGCAAAATGAATGGGAAGCGTGCCGACGTGCTCGTTCCACGCAGGGATAACGGTCGCTCCAATTAGCACTCCAGTGTAGGTCGCAAGAACTAAGCCGGTAAGTACAGAAACAATTTGCGCTCCATCCGTCAGTACATTCACCAATCGCCCCCCGCGACGCTTGTTGAACTCACCTAATACAGCGGCAGCGACTGCGCTGTTTGAGAATGCGACCAACGTCCATGATCCGACGGACATCGGACTTTGGATCTTGAAGACGCGAAGCATGTTTAGAAATCGGGACGGCACGCCCAGATCTGAAATCAGCAACGCCGGAGAAACCAGTCCGCCGATGGCTGCCAGCCAACGCGATTGCCTCACTAGCCGAGTGTCGGCCGAAGAAAGTTTGCCGACGGCGGCAATAAGCGCCGCAGCTCCCGCCACTCCACCCACAAAAAAATAGAGGGGAATCTCGATGGTCCACTGCGGTCTTTTTAGGACGGGAGTGCCGTAGTATCCGGTGAGCTCCGCTTTGGAAAGTGGATCGCGTTCGCTAAGCCGCGTAAAGTCGGACACCTGTCCGTGCTCCTTCGCTTCGTGCCGAATCTTGGCCAGTCGATGTTCCCTCGCCCTGCGTGACGTTTCTTCGGTCAATAAATTCTTGGGCGCGTTCATGATTTGTTACTTATCTTGACCGAAGGCGAATAGCGTGCCCGCCAGCATCAGCCCAGCCCCTATGGCCGCTGAGACCCAGCCTTTTCGCAGATACGTCGTGGGCACTTCGGGCGAGGGAGGAAGGTTGTAGCGCTCCGGATCTCCGCGAACAATAAAAAATGCGTGAATGCCTCCGACGCTTGAATCCTGCGGATTGTAAAGATAAACATCGTTAAATCCAGCTTGTTTCAGCCTAGCCATTCGATCTTCCGCTTCACCGCGAAGCTCGTCGATGTCTCCGAACTTGATCGACTCAGTTGGACAAGCCGTTGCGCACGCCGGCTTCAACTCTTCCTTCTGTCGGTCGTAACAGAAAGTGCACTTGAAGGCCATGCCTGCATCAGGATTGCGTTCAACCACTCCAAAGGGACAGGCCACGACGCAATAGGCACAACCGTTGCAAACGTCGGACTGAATAAATACGCCGCCGAATTCGGTTCGAACAATGGCGCCGGTCGGGCAAGCCTCCAGGCAGCCCGCATTTTCGCAATGCTTGCAGACGTCAGACGAAAATCCCCACGACAAAAGATCTGGAGAATTTCCGCCTAAGCCCGCGACAACTCCGCCTTCGATAAATTTCACATGACGCCAGGTAGAGTGGCCGAGCGACCCGGTGTTGTCGTAGGAAAATCCCTTCCAGTCGAAGCCGTCGCTCGGAATGTTGTTCCATTCCTTACATGCAACTTCGCAAGCTTTGCAGCCAATGCAGAGCGTTGAATCCGTGAGAAAGGCGGTCCCGCTCATACTGGGTATTCATCCTTTGCTTCGCTCGAGGCCATCAGTTGTTCGATGAACTCGAGCGCTGCCGCCCCTGTCGGTCGATGTCCCGGTATCACATTGCACAACAAAGCCTTCGACTCCATAATGCGAACGTTCGGTTCTTCAGAAAGCGCAAGTAAATCGCAAACGGCGTCGCCCTTCACCAACCCTGTGTATCCCCAGTGATAGGGCAGACAAACTTGATGAAAAGATTTTCCGTCCATATAAATCGGAGTTATGCGTGCGGTGACCATCGCCCGCGCCTGCACTAATCCACGAGGCGAGACCACGGTTACGAATTCGCCGTGCTCGACATCAAGAATTGTGGCTAGCTCAGGAGACATTTCGCAAAACAATTCTGGCTGTAGTTCGGCGAGATGCGAGAGGCTACGACTCATTCCTCCCGCGGTGTGGTGTTCCGTGAGCCGGTAGGTAGAAAGAATATATGGGAATCGCGGGTCGGGCGATTCGGCGTAGCGATTGTCGGGACGCTCCATTAAATTAGCCGCCGGATTATATTGGCGCTCGGGATACAGAAGGTTTCGGACCGGAGACTCCAGCGGTTCATAGTGGGCGGGAAGAGGGCCATCTTTCAGCCCGCTCGGAACAAAGAGCCGGCCAAGCCCCTCCGGGTGCATGATAAACGGACGATCACCAGCGATCGCGTCATCGCCTTTGTCCTGGTCGTTCGGCTGATAATCGGGTGGCTTGGTGAGTGTGAAATCTGGAACATCATTGCCCACCCATTTTTTCTCCGCCGAATCCCACCAGACAAGCTTCTTACGTTCGCTCCACGGCGCGCCGTCGGGACGCGCCGATGCACGGTTATAAAGGATGCGCCGGTCGCTTGGCCACGCGAATCCCCAGCCGTGGCCGTAAAAATCTTTTGACTCTCGCTTGCGCGCCAGATTTTCTCCCGGGTTCGGGAAGATACCGGAGTAGATCCAGCAACCGCATGCAGTCGAACCATCCGCCTTTAGATCTCTATAACCGGATACAAGCTGGTGGTCGGCTGTCGTCCAGCCATTGATCTCTTGCAAAACTTCTTCGACCTTGGGTTCGCGCATGGGGCCTGCGACGGTGTAATCCCAGGTCAAAGCATTCAGAGCCGCGTTTTTGGCCGAACGATCGGTGCTGGCTTTTTCTTTTAATCGACGACCAAGGTGATAAAGGAACCAGCTTTCGCTGCGTGCGTCGCCCGGAGGTTCAACCGCTTTTTCGTGAAATTGATTCAGGCGCTGGGTATTGGTGAAACATCCTTCCTTTTCGGCGTGACCGGCGGCAGGGAAGAGGAATACCTCGGTGTCGATCGTCTCAGGACTTAGTTCGCCGCGCTCAATCTCAGGTGCGTCAAGCCAGAAACGCGCCGTCTCAGTCTCCACCATGTCGCGCACGACGAGCCACTTTAATCTCGAGAGCGCCTTGCGTTCCATTCGGGAGTTAGGAGCGCCGACCGCTGGATTCTGGCCCATCACGAAGAGGCCCTCGACCTTTCCCTCAGCCATCTCTACCCAGTAACCGAGATGTGAATGATCGCTTGTAACGCGCGGCAGCCAGTCGAATCCAAAGTTATTCTCCTTCGTCGCATTCTCGCCGTAGTAAGACTTGAGCAGGCTGACGATGTATTTGTCGAAATTGTTCCACCATCCTGCCCGGGGCGAATGTGCTTCGATGAAGCGCTGCAGAGTGTCCGAGTCCTCCTCAAAAAAAGGCATCGGCAAATATCCTGGAAGAACGTCGTAGAGCGTCGGAATATCCGTCGATCCTTGAATCGAAGCGTGGCCGCGCAGGGCGAGCACTCCGCCGCCGGGCCGTCCGACATTGCCGAGCAGAAGCTGCAAGATCGCTGCAGAACGAATGATTTGCACGCCGTCAGAATGCTGCGTCCATCCAACCGCATAACAAATGGCCGCCGTTTTTTCTGGGCCGGAGGCGGAGCAAAAAATGTCGGCGATTGTGTGAAACACATCCGGCGCGACGCCGCAAACTTTCTCGACCATCTCCGGCGTGTAGCGGGCGAAATGTCTCTTCAGAACTTGAAACACGCAGCGCGGATTCTGCAGCGTCTTGTCTTGCTCGAAAACGCTGTCTTCCAGTTTCTCGCCACCGCGGTCTTGAGCGTGACCGCCGCTAGCTTCGTGATCCGACATATCCTTTTTGAGTGAAGATCCTTTGTAGGCCCACGAATCAGTTTTGTATTCTTTCTTCTCTTCATTCCAGCCAGAAAAGAAACCGCCTAGATCCTCCGTGTCCTTGAAATCGTCGCGCAAGATAACCGAAGCATTTGTATAGCTCACCACATACTCGCGAAAGTATTTCTCGTTCTCGAGTACATAGTTGATAAGCGCCCCCAGTAATACGATGTCGCTGCCCGCCCGCAATGGCGCCCACACGTCGGCCATCGCTGAAGTACGGTTGAATCGCGGGTCGACGTGGACGATCTTCGCTCCACGTGCGCGCGCCTCCATCACCCACTGGAAGCCAACCGGATGATTTTCGGCCATCGATGAGCCCATGATAAGTATGGCGTCGGAGTTAACGAGATCCTGCTGCGACATGGTCGCGCCGCCTCGCCCCAACGTTGTGCCCAGACCGGGCACGGTCGAGCTGTGTCATATTCTGGCTTGGTTGCTGATGCAAACCATGCCCAATCCGCCGGTAAATAACTTCTTGATCAGGTAATTCTCTTCATTGTCGAGCGTCGCACCACCCAAGTGAGCAATGGCCGTCGTCTGCATCAATGCCTTGCCGTCTCGTCGCTCTACGAAACTTCGTTCCCGTGACTCCCATGCACGTTCGGCGACCATATCCATCGCCGTCTCCAGGTCAAGGCTTTCCCACTGGTTTGAACGTGGCTTGCGGTAGCGAACAGTCTTGAGACGATTTGGGTGGGTCAACAATTCAAAGCTTGCAGAGCCCTTCGGGCAGAGATGGCCGCGGGATATCGGCGATGCTGGGTCGCCCTCGATGGACATTAGCTTGCCCGCCTTGTGGTGGATCAATTGCCCGCATCCAACCGCGCAATACGGGCAAACAGATTTCGAAACCTCAGTTTCATGGATGCGCGAGCGCAACCCGCGAGTCTTCTCGCTCATTGCTTCGACGCCTGTGCCGTCGGTCCTTGTGACGATCTGGCGGATGAGCGGCCACTTCGCTAGCAAATTATTCACTTCGCACTCGACTCTCTTCTCTTTGGCAAACTGGTAGGCATAGCAGGTTCGGAGAAGGTTTGAAAATACTTGAGATAATCCGCCTCTTAGATCACCAACCTAAGGATTGGGTTGTTCGACAGCTTGAAAGCGGCCACGGTTAAGTCATCCATCACTTGAAGCGATACTGAATTTAGTCGACGAGAAACAACTCGAAGTAATGACGTTCATTTCTGACACGCCAACAAATAATCGGTTCAATATTCGAGCTCAATGTCCGATTTCAATGCGTAAATGTCTTCGACTTGCGCCGCGTCGTTGATCTATCTCCTTGAGAGCCGCGCAAGACGCCGCGTAGCGTGAAGCTCGCAGACGCGATTTCGGCCCCGATTTGGAATCCCATTGCGGCGCTCTCCGCATTCCACAAGGCCCCGACTTTCCCCCAGGATGTCTCCACAATGTAACTCGTTGATTACGCGTGTCTAAATTACCTTATTGCCGCCTTTCCCTAGGGCTTTTTTACGCGATAGTAGGGAATTTTTTCCTATGAACTAACAGGTTTGCCCTAGGGTGAGACCTGTACCTAGAATCGTCTTACTGGAACGAGAAAGTTGCTGCCTGAGCAGTTCGCAACCGCGCAGATAGCAATGAAAAATCATTTTTAGTAGGAGGCTACATTGCGTTTGATAAATAAATTCTCGACCGTTTTGTCAATCTGTATCGCTGCGGCTACGGCTGCGGCCTCGGGCTCCGCTCAAGCTACTACCGCATCTCCGCTTTCATCTTCCCATCATATTTTCCGCACACAAGTTTCTACCGGGCGCACTTTGTTTGACACATTCCAAGGGACGAACCTGCAAATGGCCGCTGAACTCCCCGCAATCCAATCGGGGCAAGGCCGCCTGATCGGCGCAACCGTGAGTAGCGTCTCCAACAAGCTCGTTTACTTCAACAGCGCGACCCGAGATCTATCGTTGAATATTTATGGTGGAGCGACTCGCGAGACCCTGATTTCGTCCTCTCATCTCGCCACCTTGAGCGCAGGCTCCGCCGCGCAAATTGTGGCTGACTTTAAACGTGACGGCAGCTTCGGCGTTGTCGCCACCGATGCGAGCAACGGGGAAGCAGCGGTTTACTTCTTCGGCGCCACCAACGCACTGCTCAAGAAAGAATCGATCATCGGCCTCTCCGCCACGGGGTACAACGTTGTTGGCGCCGCCGATCTCAATGCCGATGGACACACGGATCTCATTCTCCAGAACCGTTCTACCCAGGAAGTAATGGCGGCTTATCTCGGCGGTGCCAACGGACTCTCGGTTCTCTCGACGCACAATCTCGAGAGCAGCACGTTCAGCGGCTGGACAGCTTCGGGCATGCTTGACATGAACGGAGACGGACATCCGGATTTGATCCTCGTCAATAACAAGACAGGCGAAACCATCGTTAACTTTTACAGTGGCGAAATGGGCTTCAACTACGCCGGATCGGCCTATCTCGATTCAGCGCAGTCGAGCGGTTGGGCGACAATCGTGCCGGTGAAGGTGGCTGCCTCGGCTGCCGATGCCTCAGTAGCAACAACTGCAACAGCAGTCGCAGCGGCAACGGCGTCAACGTTGGCTTCCGATGCCGTCGCAGCCGCAGCGTCTTCCCCAGCGCCGATGCCTGCCTCCACCTCAGGGGCGACGGTGCTGATCTACAACGGTACGGGAACGACTTCCGGTGACGTGGCCGCGGTTGAGAGCTTAGTCAGCTCATTGCGCCTCAGCTACCACACTGTGAATTCAAGTGAACTGGACAGAATGAGCGCCTCCCAATTGCTGGGCTATCGCCTTTTCCTGATGCCCGGCGGAAACGCAATCACCATCGCCGGCAATCTCTCCAAAAACGCAACCTCATCTTTGCGCAGCGCAGTCGCTTCAGGTCTCAACTATCTGGGCATTTGCGCCGGTGGATTTTTCAGCGGATCGTCCGCTTACCACAACTTTACTGACCTGACGTCTGGCGTCTGGTTCAATGTCTACAACACTGGCAGCGGCATCGGAAAGAGGGCCATCAGCATCTCTTTCGCCGGCGGCGTGAAGCGCGATATCTACTGGCAGAATGGTCCAAATCTCAGCGGATGGGGGAACGTAATTGCCAAATATCCGAACGGCGTGACTGCTATGAGTGAGGGCTTTTACGGCAAGGGATTTGTGCTTCTCTCCGCTGTTCATCCAGAGGCGCCTGCGAGTTGGCGCTACGGCATGACCTTCCACACCTCATTGGACGATGACCTGGCCTTTGCCCGGACGCTCGTGACCTCGGCCCTCAACCGCACCATGCTGGCGCACTACTAAATTTCGGAGTCGCGCCCCGGCCACTACCGGCAACGTTAGCTAAACCTAGCTAGTCAACCAGACACCGAGTTCTCGCGAATTGCATCGCGAGACTCGGTGTTTTTCCATGTGTTCTCGATCAGAAAATCCCCATAGGCAATCTTCCCTGGCTCAACTCGCAAGGTCGCGCACCGCTGCCGGAAATCAACTTCAAGGCCTTTTGATTCGATGGCAAGATCGACACGGTAAAGGCCGGCAACGACTGGCAAGTCGGGGCATTGAAATTCGATTACGCCCGAGCCTGGCTCGATCTGGTAACCGCCCTTGGTCGATTCCGTGGTGAGCTGCGAGCATAAATAGCCGCTTGGCCAGTAAATGGAAACGCGAAAGACCGCATCTGGCACGGGCTGCGAAGCCGTATAGCTCAAACGCGCCACCATCGGGTACCCGGTTCGAATTCCAAGCGCAGATTCAGGAGCCGAAAAATCGATCCCCGTACAGCGCGCCGGTTTGTTGGAATCTGTCTCATCGTCCGCCGAATCACCTTGCCCGGCAAATGTCATTTGCTGATATTCGTCGATCACCTGCCGCGGTGCTCCGTCAGAGAGCACGGCGCCGTGGCTCAGCAGGATCGCGCGATCGCACAACCGGTAAACCGCCGCGAGATCATGGGAAATGAACACGATCGTGCGTCCGCTCTTTCGCAACTCTCCTATGCGTTCGAGACACTTTGCCTGAAAAGCAGCGTCTCCAACCGCAAGCACCTCATCGAGAAGCAGAATGTCAGGATCGAGGTGCGCCGCGATTGCGAAACCCAGACGCACGTACATTCCTGATGAGTAACGCTTGACTGGGACTTCAATGTACCGGCCGACGCCGGAGAATTCAATGATGCTCTCGATCTTCTTACGGATCTCCGATCTCCGCATACCCAGCATCGCGCCGTGAAGATATATGTTCTCTATGCCGGTAAGTTCGGGGTGAAAGCCGGAACTGACTTCGACCAGAGCAGCCAACCGGCCACGGATCGAAATCTCGCCACTCGTCGGAGTGGTGATTCCAGAAATCAGCTTCATGATCGTAGTTTTGCCGGCGCCATTGTGACCGACAATACCAAGTGCCTCGCCTTCGTTGACGCTGAAGCTGACATTCTTAAGCGCCCACATTTGACCCGATTTTCTTCGCAGCGCGCGAGAGTACCAGCGCTTCGGGCGATCGCCGTCGGTCGGTAGCCTGTACTTCTTCGACACGTGGCTGAATTGCAGATCGATCATCGTTAAACCAGTTCTTTAAATTACGTCCGCCATCGTTGCTTCCGACGACTTGAAATAGGCATAAGCCAAGGGCGCGCTCAAGAGCACAAGCAAGCTGCATAACGCGATTGACCCGAGATCAGGAGTCGCACCATTGATGACAGATACGCGAAAGCCTTCTATCAAGCCCGAGATCGGATCCAGTAAATAGAGCCCGCGGTACTTCAGCGGCACCGATTGCAGGGAATAGACAACAGGAACCGTGAACATCCACACCTGGAGCAGGAAGGGCATCGCCAGCCCCACGTCGCGAAAGCGAACTTGCAGCGCAGAAAAGAACAGCGCAATCGCCGCAGCGAAGCCTGCCAGAACGACTACGATCGGCACCGCGTACAACGCATGCCAGGTCAATGGAACGTTGTAATGGAGCATGAGACCCGCCATAATCACGGAAGCGATGCAGAAATCCGTGAGACTCGCAACCATGTACGAGAGTGGAATAATCTCTCTCGGAAAATACATTTTGGTCAGTAGGTTCGGATACATCACCAAGCCGTGCACGGCGTTCGAAATGGTGCTGGAAAAAAATATCCACGGTAATAAGCCGGAGAACACAAAGACAGGGTAGGGAACTCCGGAAGTCGACACATGGGCAACCCGGGTGAAGATCATGGTGTAAATTCCCATGAGCGCGATCGGCTGGAGCGCAGCCCATGTCCAACCGAGCGCCGACTGCTTATAGCGCACGCTTAAGCGGAACATGCTCAGCGTATAGAGCAAATCGGAATACTGAACAAGCGTGCGTAACCCGGTGAAGACTGTTCGTATCGAAAAGCTTGGAGGACGAATGATTTTTACCGGCCGAGGCATGTCCTGCGACGCTGCGACGTACGGTTGATCAAGAGATGGCGGTTCTACTGGCTCCGAAGTCGGAGAATCTGCAGTGACGGCGGCCCTGGTCTGTATTGTTGCTACGTCTTTATCGCCGTTAGCGAGTGGCACTTTCCAATATCCTGTCCAGTATGGGCTGTCGAGTGAGACGCAGCAGTGTGTCGATCGTCAAGCGGCCTAACCTGCCATCCGTTCGGAACCAAAACCGCGCGGGGAATCGCCCGAGGATGGGGTGTTCCGGGCGATCTGAAGATGTTTCGCAATTGTTTCCGCAACCGTGAGAACTTGCGGCTCGCGCAACATTTCAGAATGGCCGCACTGTATCTCGCAGGTTGTTACGCCTCCAAGAGAGCGCTCACCCCAGCCCATCTTCGGATCCTTAACGTAGAAGTAAGGTTGTTTTGGCCGCTTAAACAAGAGTACGGGAGCCTTGAACCGCGGCGGCGTAAAATGTTCGTCCGGCCAGTAGATGCGATTCCAGCCTCGGCCGGGATTTTCATTTTTGCGCAACGCCACGCGCTTCACCATGCGCTGTACGGTGGCGAGTTGATCGCGAAGTGATGCATCTCGAAACTTGCGTAGTCGCTGTGTGTAATAGTCGACTGCCCACAAAGAAGGAATTTGAGAATTTTCGAGAACCCATGTGTCGAAAATCGCGAAGAGCGCTACCTCCTGCCCCTGCGATTCAAGAATCAGAATCATCTGTTGCGCAATCAGGACGCCTTCGCACATTGCCCCAAGACAATAGGGTCCCCGGGGTTGTTCGGCGCGCATCGCCGAAACATACTTCTTCGCTAACGAGTACTGCTCTGCGTGACTAAGGGGGCGCCCAAACACGACCGGGCCAGGGGCTTGCAATTTGTAGACGGCTTGGTCCGCGGGGACGTGCCGCGCCAGTTGCGCGAATCCAAATGTATCGACTCCGGGTATGGCGACACCGAAAAATGCAATTCGTCCGGCGCCGTCTTTTAGCTTCATCGCGATCGGGTCGGGCTGGTTCAGTGAACCTTCGCGCATGAGGCGGGCAAACGAACGAATGGTCGGAGCACGAAAAACTGCGGAAACCGCGATCTTTCGTTTGGTGGCTCTTTGAATCTGCGCAATCACCTGCGCGGCCAATAGCGAGTGACCGCCAATCTCGAAGAAGTTGTCGTCGACCCCGATTTCGGGGATATGAATCAGATCCTTCCAAATCGATAAAAGCAGCTTTTCTTCATCAGGCAGGGAGTCCGTCGTCAGTTGCACTCTTCGGAGCGGGTGCGATTGCGACGTCTTTCGTTTGCGGCCCTTGCTTGCTTTTGCACGCCCGGTGGTGCGGCATATCGACCCTCCGGATGCCGCCAAATCTTGCCGCTGATCCTCAGTACGTGTTGCCACAGTCTGCTGGCGCTTCATGTCCACCGACGCCACGTTGCGCGCCAATTCTTCCTCTGTAGCAAACGTAGGTCCCGCCAGATCTTCAATGCCAGCGTCAGTGCTGCTTGCAACTGAGTCCAACAGCGTCGTATAGCCTTCGAGCAACTTGCTTACATCTTCTGGAGAGAAGAGGTCCGTGTTGTGGTCAATTTGTGCAAACCATAACCCATCGACGCCTTCGATAATCGTCATCCCGATATCGAATATCGATGTGTTTGGGGTCACTACGTAGGGCCAAGCCTCCAGTTCTCCAAAACTGTGAGACTGCACCGCTGACTTAATCACTGCGAACATTACTTGAAAGACTGGGTTGTAACTGAGATTACGTTCGGGTTGCAGAACTTCAACGACCTTCTCGAACGGTACGTCTGAGTTAGCAAATGCCGCCAGGGCCGTTTCGCGAATTTGCGCCACCAAATCCGTTACAGCAGGATTGCCCGAAAGATCGTCGCGCAGAACCAACGTGTTCACAAAAAATCCAACCAGGCCTTCAACCTCAACCCGATTGCGGCCCGCTACCGGCACACCGACCAAAATGTCAGACTGTCCACTTGCCCGCAATAGCAGAATTTTAAAGGCAGCGAGCAGAATCATGAACGGGGTCGCATTCAACTTCACCGAAAGCGCTTTCACTTTTTTGATGACTTCAGGGCTGATCGCAACGGTTTGGCTGGACCCCTGAAATGTCTGTTCTTCCGCGCGTGGACGCTGCATCTGCAATTGCAATAAAGGAGGAGCATCTTCCAGTTGACTTTTCCAAAATGCGAGCTGATCTTGCACCTTCGTCGTCTTGAACCACTTTCGCTGCCACTCTGAAAAATCTCCGTATGAAATCGGCAATTCTGGTAGCGGAGATGGACGGCCGGCCGCATAGGCCGTGTAAAGCGCTGAAAGTTCGCGCGCAATAATCTGGGTCGACCATGCGTCTGTGATCACGTGATGCATCGTAAATAAAAGGACGTGGTCGGTAGGCGTGGCCCGGATCAACAACGTGCGGAACAGCGGCGCCTTCGCCAGATCGAACGTTGCTTCAACTTCTTCTTTGGCCAACGCATACGCGGCTGGATAGAGAGGTTCGGCACCGACGACATCGGTTATCGGCAGATCGAGCGGCACGTGCGAGGCAACCACCTGTAAAAGTTCACGCCCCTCCAGTCGGAAGGATGTTCGCAGCGTTGCGTGACGATTGATCAATTCCTGGAGGCTGGCACGCAGGGCGGTCATATTAAGGGGGCCGCGGAGCCAATAGCCGAGGTGCACGTTGTAAGCGGAAGTCTTCACGCCCAACTGCTCTAAGAACCACAGCCTTTGTTGCGCCAGGGAAGCTGAATAAATTTCTTCGCGGTTGGTGTCCTGGCCAGCTTGTAGTAGCAGTTCGGCAAGCAACAACCTCTGCTGCGCCGCCCCTACGTCCGATTTTGTGGTTCCGGGTGACATTAAATCTAAAGCTCCTACAACACCGCAACGCGTCTCACCAAATCTCGTGGAGAGTCGCGGGCCTCGAAAACTTGAATGAGCGGTGAGCTTAATGCGGGAAAGATCTTGCCTGCCCCTACACGGATAAGAGTCTGCAAGGAAGGAGAAACGATCATACAGGCAGTGCCCGGCGATTCATTCGCTAGACCCCTCACCCCGGGCACTTCGGCCAGGACCAGCGGCGAGACTATCTGCATTCCCTTACCTAACTACGAACCCAGTGATAGGATGCTACTGAACACGCGTAGGTTGGTGCATCATCCTGCCAACATTCTACGCCACAAGATCTTTGGTGATAAAAAATTTTTTGTGGATGGCAGAGTTTCAAATGGCTTGCCGGGGGCCGGATTTATCCGATTGCAAGTCAACCTTTGAACCCGACTGTCCATCCAATACCACCACTTTTTTCGGCCCGCTCCGCATGGTCGGTTAGGGCCAAGAATACAATTAAAAAGCGATGAACCCTACCGCACAGCAAGCATCCTTTGCCCAAGAACGGCTTTGGTTCCTAGATCAGCTCGAGCCCGGCACGGCCGCCTACAACCTCGTCCGCGCGTTCCGAATAACCGGCCCACTGAATGTAGAGGCTTTGGCTTCAGCCTTCCAAACCGTCGTTCAAAGACACGAGTCTTTGCGAACTGTTTTCGAAAATGTCGACGGCTCTGCCCGACAAATTGTTTTGTCTGACTCGAAGATTGAGATGCCGGTTGTGAGTCTCACCCACCTTCCGGAAGGCGGGCGCAGGGCCGAAGCGCTGAAACTTGCCAGTGAGCAAGGCAAAAGACCGTTCAATCTGGGCGTGGGTCCCCTTCTTCGAACCATGCTCCTAAAGTTAGACCGGAACCAGCACATCCTGGTGCTGGCCATGCACCACATTATTACGGACGGGTGGTCCATCTCCATTCTGTTTCGTGAACTCACTCAGTGTTACGAGGCATTCATCGAAAACAGGCAGCCTGATTTGAAAGACCTTCCTGTGCAATACGCGGAGTTTGCCCACTGGCAGCGAGAATTCCTTGCTGGCGAAATTCTGCAAAAGCAGGTGACTTACTGGAAGCAGAAGTTAGCAAACGCTCCGACCATCCTTGACCTTCCGATCGATCATCCTCGTCCTAAAGGCCATAACTGGCAGGGGGCTACCGAAGAGCTGATTCTTGATCACCCGGTTTTAGTAGCGTTGAAAGAATTTGCCCAGGCTGAGGGCGCGACATTATTCATGGTGTCACTGGCCGCCTTCGACGCGCTCCTGTGGCGCTATACCGGGCAAAACAGCATATTAGTCGGAACTCCTACCGCGGGGCGCAGTCAGATCGAGATCGAAAATCTTGTTGGATTTTTCGTTAACACCCTCGTCTTCCGTGCTGACTTCGCACCAAACATTACCTTCCGTGATTTAGTTCGCCAGGTTCGTTCTTATGCACTCGACGCTTACTCCCATCAGGACGTGCCGTTTGAGAAGTTAGTCGAGGAATTGGTTCCGCAGCGCTCGATGAATACAAGCCCGCTGTTCCAGGTAATGTTTACCTTCCAGAATATTCCGAAGCAGATTTTCGAGATTTCCGGACTCGAGATGGAAGAACTGGAATTCGAAACCGGAATTGCGAAGTTCGACCTTGCGGTCGAAGCGTTTGAAGACCACCGCTTCCATTGTCGTTTCGAATACAACACGGATTTATTTGACAAGGCGACCATCGTTCGCCAGATGACGCACTTCCGCAATCTGATTTTGGCCGGGTTGAAGAATCCGGATGAGCCGATTGCGCGCATTCCGCTGATGGATGCAAGGGAACTGGATCAGACAATTTCCGCATGGAATGACACTGCCGCGAAACTCCCGAAACATAGCCGGATCCAGCGTTCATTTGAAGAGCAGGCGAAGCAAACTCCTGATGCACCTGCTCTGATTTATCAGGACCAGGAATTCAGCTATCGAAAGGTCAACGAGCAAGCCAATCAACTTGCACACCTCCTTAGAAAGAGGGGCGTACAGCCCGGTTCTCTGGTTGGAGTTGCCCTCGAGCGATCGCCCGAGTTAACCGTCGCTTTGCTCGCTGTGTTGAAGGCTGGGGCGTCCTACATTCCGCTTGATCATTCCTATCCCGTCGAACGTCTCGCGTCCATGCTCGAAGATACTGAGGCTACCTGCGTAATAACTGCGAGCGGACACCGCGACAAGCTGCCGGAATCTATCCAGAACCTGATCTTTCTCGACGTCGAAAAAGACGCCCTCCGAAAGGAATCGGTCGCAAACCTGACCGCCAAGATTTCGACCCGTGATGATGCCCCTGCTGATGCCAGTGATAGTGCTAGTGATGGTGATAGTAATGATGACCGTCTATACGTGCTGTACACGTCGGGGTCGAGCGGGCGACCGAAGGGAGTGGAGGGAACGCATCGAGGGGCGCTGAATCGGATGGAGTGGATGAGGGAGCGGTATCCGTTTCAGCCGGGAGAGGTGTGCTGCCAGAAGACGAATGTAGGGTTTGTGGATTCGGTATGCGAGATTTTCAGTCCGCTTTTAGCAGGAGTGCCGAGCGTGATATTGCCGCAGGAGGCGGTGCTGGATCCCGAAGTGATGCTGCGCACGCTGGCCGATAACCGGGTCAGCCGGATCGTGCTGGTGCCCTCGCTTTTGCGGGCGTTGCTGGAGCATGCTCCGAATTTAGGCGAGCGTTTACCGCATTTGAAGCTGTGGTCATGCAGTGGCGAG
>JANYKL010000088.1 GCA_025361625.1 Acidobacteriaceae bacterium | reverse complement strand
TGTTTCGCCAGGTAACGGGGATGAAGTTATACCAGTATCGTTTACGTTTTCGTTTGCGTGCAGCGCTAACTGCGGTGGTCGAATCAGCGGACCCCTTGACCGACATCGCCTTGCAGACCGGATTTTCAAGCCATAGTCACTTCACTGAATCTTTCCGTAACGAGTTTGGAACGACCCCTTCGAATGTGCGCACCATGAAACACTAAACCTGCGGCACGGCAATTTTCTGATAGCGGAACCCTTCTCATTCAGATAGTCCTGTTAGGCGATGACACTATTGCCGCTCCTGAACAAACACTATCTTCTGCTGGCACTTCTCCTGTTCACCGTGGCTTGCACCTCCAAGCCGAAACCCGTTGCTCCCGAACCCACTTTGCAAGCGGCGATAGGACGGCTCCAGGCAAACGACGCCGCCGGCGCTGCAAGAATTCTCGAAGAAGTGACGAATCGCGAACCAACCAATGGGCGGGCTTGGCGCAACCTGGGCTTAGCGAACCAGAGGATTAAAAATTTAGACCGCGCCGCGTCGGCTTATGAGAGGGCTTTGCAGGTCGATGCCAGCGTTCCAACGCCGATGATTCAATTGGCGGTGATCAATGCAATGAAGCACAACAATGATGGCGCCTTCAATTGGTTGAACAAGGCCAAAGCGACTCGCAAGCTGGATATGACCCAGATCGAGTCCACGCCCGAGTTCGCTTCGCTGAAGGGAGATCCGCGCTACGCCAACCTGCTTCCGACGCGCAAGGATTTCGATGACCCTTTCGTTGAGCCAGTAAAAATTTTGCGCGAATGGGATGGTGAGGCTGCGCATGACCAGTTTGGGTGGATTGCTCGAAACATTGGCGACGTCGATCGCGACGGGATTCCAGACTTTGTGACCTCTGCGCCAACCAACAATGGTGGCGGAGAAGAGGCGGGGCGCGTCTACGTGTATTCGACAAAATCGGGCAAGTTGCTGTGGAAGGCCGATGGCCGCGCCCACGATCAACTCGGTACCGGCCTTGAAGCCGCCGGAGATATAAACAAAGATGGCATTCCTGATGTTGTTGCGAGCGCACCGGGCGGGGGCTATGTAAATATTTATTCCGGGCGTGACGGTCGCATTCTTCGAACCTTGAAGGCCGAGAATTTGAACGACGACTTCGGGCGCCACGTAGAAGGAGTTGGCGACCTTAACCACGATGGGTACGCCGACGTAATTGTAGGAGCTCCGAACAATAGCGCGTCGGGCGATAAGGCCGGACGGGCCTACGTTTACTCCGGCAAAGATGGCAGTGTTCTTCTCACATTGAACGGTGAAAGAGCCGGCGACAACTTTGGCAGCGCAGTAGCGGGGGCTTCCGACAAAGATCACATTTTCCTGATGGTTGGTGCACCCGCTGCTGGCCCTAACCATACGGGGCGCACCTATGTGTACGACGGGCTCTCGTCGACGCCAAAATTCGTAATCGACTCCGATGAAACTGGAGCGGCCCTGGGATATATGTTTCTTTCGGTGCTCGGGGATGTAGACGGCGACGGTGTGCCCGACGTCTATGCCTCAGATTGGTCGAACAATGCGAAAGGTCCGTCCACCGGGCGCGTGTATGTGCATTCCGGAAAAGACGGCCACCGTTTGTTTACTTTCACCGGGGAGTCCGCCGGAGAGGGCTTCGGCACCAGCCCTTCGGTCGCGGGTGACGTCGATGGAGACGGCCATGCCGATGTAATCGTCGGTGCCTGGCAATACTCCGGCGCAGCCATCGGCGCAGGCCGTGCATACCTCTACTCCGGACGCGACGGCCATCTTATGAAAACTTTAACCTGCCGAACCCCCGGGGATGCTTTCGGTTTTGATGCCGTCACGATGGGCGATGTAAATGGTGACGGAATGAGCGCATTCCTCATCACGTCAGGATTGAGTGGAGTTCATGGAATGCACTCTGGGCGCGTGTTCCTCATTTCGAGCGGCATCAAACACGCTTACTGAGCACCGGTCGATGATCGTCAGGGATTCAAGCCGTACCGTTTGAGGCCATCAGCGAACTCGTCGTCTCGCTCTTATCAAAACGTCAACCGAGTCAGGGCGTCCATTCCAGAAGTCTAACCGAATGCGCCCATCATTCATTTGTGTGACCGTGGCGGGAATCGAACTTGCCGTCAGATACCATCCATCGGGAAGAACCACCGCATTCCGGGGCCGGCCGAGGCTGCGGTCGAAGACTAACTCGTCGCCGTCCAGATGATAGCTGGCCGAAGCTGAGTAGGTTTCAGAAATTCGTATGCGGACATTTTGACCGGCCTTCACAGATGGAAATCCAACGACTACGACTTGTGCGTCGGCAGCGACTTTTTCCTCGGCATCCATCTGCGCGGATGCGAGTTCGCCTCCACTCATGACTCTGGTGGCGAGTTTTTCTCCCGTGTCCAGAGCGTACGCTGAAGGCTCAGATACTTTGCTACCCGCTCGAACCACGTTGAAGTACTTATCTATCCCCGGATGGGATTCCGTGTAGTCATGGTAAAGCCGGAATGAATTCGTCTCAGGCTGCTGCAAAAAGTAAACAATCTCGCGGTCTTCGTGAGCGCGCTCGGATAAGCGATCCTCTTCCGTTTCTCCCTCAAATGGCGACTCCCAGCTCTTCGCCTTGCCTGGCTTGCGCGGCGCAGCCTTGACTCCGGTCTGAGCTCCTGGCTTGCCTTTGACGATCAATGGTGCTTCGGCGCCGCTGCTGTTCATAAAGCTGACGGAAGTTCTCCCATCGGGCTCCGTCAGAACCTGCGAAGGCACGTTGCAGCCTGTAAGTTCGTAGCCCGCCGGCAACACCACGCTGTTCCGCGGAATGCTCAGCGAGCGATTGAACGTGATCGTGTCTCCATCTAGAAAATAGCTTTTAGGATCTTTGTAGGTTTTGAGGATCAACATCCGCGCTTGCCCATCGGGAGCTATGGGACGGGCGAAATACACTTTGATGTAGTCAACCGACGCGTCCTCGCCTTTGAGCAGCGGGTCTTTTACCGCCTCGGCGCCGCTTACCACTTCAAATCGCAGAGCTTCTCCGCTCATGACGTCAATCACCGACTCACCACTGGCGACGCTGCCTTTGCGAATAGGATTGAAGTAGTAACGAGCGCCGGGTGCGGTGGCGGTCACTTCATAGCGGATGGCAAAGCTCGAGCTCTCGGGCGACAACAATTCGTAACGCGTGTATTCGTCAGTTTCCGATTGGACGGTTTTGGCAGCGACTGTGTCCTCGGTGAAGGCTGGACTCGCAGTCACGATAACAACAAGACTAATAACGATCGCGGCTGTTATGCCCGCCACTTTCATCCCATTCAATCTCACTCGTTACCTCGCATCAGTGTTGACGAAAAATTTCTCTTACCATCTTCAGACCATTCCATTGCGCCTAACTCTCCCAAACCCATTCTCCACCAGCCATCGTGCGTTCGATCGGAATGTTGATGATATTGGATGGGTCCTCCTTGAACACATCGCGTCCCAGAACGACGAGATCCGCCAGCTTTCCAACCGTGATCGACCCTTTCAGATGCTCTTCGTACGAAGCATAGGCACCGTTCATAGTTCCGACTTGAATCGCCTCTTCCAATTTGATTTTTTGCTGCGGACCCCAGGCGTTGCCCTTCGCATCGGTGCGAGTCACCTCCGATTGCAGCGCCATCATGGGCTCGAACGGCCCCGGCGGGTAATCTGAAGCCTGAGTTGGACGAATGCCCGCGTCAATGAAGCTGCGCAACGCGAACATGTGATTGACGCGCTCCGCCCCGTACTCTTTCATCTTTTCGCCGTGGTAATACGCGTAGGTCGAGAAAGGAGTCGGAATCGCGCCCAGCGCCTTGATCCGGGCGATCAGCGAATCGTTAACGACAGTGCAGTGTTCCAGACGGTAGCGTGCATCCTTGCGTGGCAATTCTTTTTGCAGGCGCTCGTAAACTCGCAACGTCGTATCGATCGCCACATCGCCGTTGGCATGAGTTCCCAGTTGCCATCCAGCGACGTGAGCCTTTCGGGCTTGCTGGTAAAGCTCTTCTTCAGAAGTTACGAGAATGCCGAAATCGTCGGGCCTTCCTATGTACGCTTGTGAAAGGCGTGCTGTCCTCTCCGAGATTGATCCATCGCAGATCATCTTCTGCGCTCCAATCTTTACCCACTCATCGCCAAGCCCGGTTTTGATTCCTGCCGCCAGCATCTGGTCCATGTAGACCTGATAGATGTGGCAGTAGATACGCATCTTGAGTTGCCCGCCTTCTCTCGCGTCTTGATAGGCGCGCAAATCGTCGGGAGTTCCCATCGCATCCGTCACCGAAGTAACGCCGGAGCGCGTCATCATCTGTGTGATCAGGCGCACGCCTTCACGATGGTCTTCGCGGGTAAATTTCGACGGAATGATGCTCTCGAATTTTTCCTTTCCCTTCTCGCGAACGTGCCCTGTCAACGTTCCAGTCGCCGGGTCATGATCGTATTTGCCACCGGCGGGATCAGGCGTCTGTTCAGAGATTCCAGCCAGTTTGATGGCCGCCGAGTTTACCCACGCCGTGTGGCCGCCACGATGCTCGACTAGCACCGGATGATCAGGTACCGCGTCGTCCAGTTCTTTCCGCAAGAGCGGCCGCCCCTCGGAAGTTTTCGTGTCGTCGTATTTAAAACCAAGCACCCATTCTCCCGGAGGAGTCTTTGCTGCGCGCTCATGCAGTGCCTTCAAAATTGCCGCAATCGATCGCAGATCGCAGTCAACCATCCGCAGGTGAGAGAGTCCAGCTTGAGCCGGGTGGGAATGCGCGTCGATAAATCCGGGAAGAACCGTTTTGCCGCCTAAATCGATCTTTCTCGCCCTGCCCGCCGCCAGATTCATCACTTCACTGTTCGCGCCAACAGCAAAGAATTTGCCGCCAGAAATTGCAACCGCCTGAGCTCTCGGCAGAAGAGCATCGACTGTCCAAAAATTTCCGTTATAAAGAATAAGGTCTGGTTCAGTGCTGATCATCGGATACATCGTGAGTGCACCCGTGACTCCCAAACCGTATAGAAACTCGCGACGCGAAGCGGGCATCCCTTATGCCTCCTTTTTTGTGAAGGAAAAAAGTAGCTGCCATTCTACACATGCGCTCAGTCGAAACGACCCCGGGCTCAGCGGTGAATAGCGCCGCGTCTCGGTGTAGCGAGTGCGCAAGTTCCGACAATCAAACGGCAGCTTAAGGGAACGTCGGTATTATCTGATCGGTATTTCTGATCGAACTTATCTGTTCGAACTTAACGGACGCTTCGCATCGTAGCCCGTCATCTCAAGATAACCAAGCCCATGAAGCGGTTTCCCGGCGCGTTCTCCAGAAATCTCGATGCTTCCTTCCCAATAGCTTGGGCCGATCTCGCTCGCGAGTTCTTGACTTTCCAGGGGAGTCGAAACATCTACGCGCAGTTGCAAACTTGGAACGATCACCTGCCAGCGCGTGGGGTACTTCGCTTTGGTCTGCGAGCTAGCCCACATTTCTGCTCCGGGCACCATCGTGAACTCTTGGGATGATAGAAAAGAAGACTTCCCCGAAGCGTCGACAAAAGTTCCGGACGAGTACGGGTCTACACTGCCGTCCTGGTGTCGCAAGCGGTAGAGCATGAGTTCGGTGCTGTCGTCGAATTGCAGACTTAACCAATCCCATCCGCTTTCAGTGCTGCCCATGGCATTGGAAAAAAATTCGTGATCCATCCACGAAGCGCCTTCGACCCGATAACTCTTCCCATTCAGCTCGATTGAACCGGAGGTTTGCAGCCTCGTGAAAGAGATGTAGTGCGAGGCATGCCCATGACCCTCAGCCTTTTGACTCACTCCATCTCGGCCGTGAATGACAGGCGGTTTGGCTGGTTTAAGAGCGAGTTGCAAATTGAAGCTTTGATTGACCGCTCGAAGCACGTGCTGTTCGTTGCCCAGTTCGACCTGCCAGTTTCCGTTCCAGATCATCCGTGTTGCTTCGTCGACTCCAGCTAATCCCGGGCCGGCGCGGTTGATGCGTTCAGTGTGATAAAAGCGCTTGCCGGTTAAGTCGCTCAAAGCCAGGTGGGCCATGTAGAGATCGTGAACCTGCCACGTGGATGAACTATTTTCGCGAGTAACACCTTGACGGAAGAAAGTTAACTCGAACCCAAAACGATGACCGTCGCTCGATTTCAGGTTGCCGGTGTAATACCACCATTCTGTCTGATAATCGGGATGGTCGAAATGGTCACGCGGAAATTCGTAATGGTAGCCGGGAAGCGCACTTTTGTAATCGCCGGCCCAACTGCCGGCAGCGAGAACCAGGACGATAAAAATGCCCAGGCTACTCTTCATGCACGACCTCTATCGGGTTGAGCCGCTGCGCGATTCGCGCTGGGTACAGCCCCGCAAGGACGGTTGCAAGGTAGACCACGCTGATCGCGCCTACTAAGACTGCCACCGGCCAGTGAAACTGAATGGTCCATCCAAATGACTGCTTATTGATGACAAAGATTAGGACCAGCGACAGAAAAAATCCGAGCGCCAGTCCTGCGATGTTGGCCAAAATTCCGATCAAGCCTGCTTCAACTAAAATCAGCTTGCGCAGTTGAGAACTCGAGGCCCCAAGAAACCGAAGCAATCCAAATTCTCGTCGACGGTCAATCACGATCGACATCAGTGCCCCGGCAATCCCCATCACCGCAACGATGACGGCTATGGCCTCGAGCGCATAACTAATTGCAAAAGTCTGGTCGAAAATACGAATTGCCTCCCTCCGAATCTCCCGATTAGAAAAAATCAGCACCTCGCTGTTAGCAGCCGCGGCATTGACGGCCGCTCGAGCACTCTCGAGATCCGCGCCTGGCGCCAGATAAACCGCGACATTCGAGGCCCGGGGATCGGGCAAGTAGCGCAGCATGGTAGATCGATCAAGGATGATGTAGCCACGTTCATTGGCATAGTCGTAAAAGATGTCCACCACCCGAAACCTGACAGACTTTTCCCCGAGCGGAAGCGTTACGCTGTCGCCGGCTTTTACATGATGCTTGTTCGCAAAAGGTTCACTGACGATGGCTGCGTCCTGGCCGGGAAGTTGCTTCAAAACGTCGAGGGCAGAGCGACCTGACAAAAATTCGGAGGACTCGTAATAGCGGGAAACGCTCGTTTCAGCCGAGGCAAGCGTTACCGGCAAGCCCTGGTATTCGATTTCGTAGGCGCGAAAGCGGCTGATGCTCTCGACTCCCGGCAATTTGGCGATACGATCGGTGAGTTCAAGCGAGATCGATGGATGCCGGTCCGCCGAGGGATTGCCCGCGGGTCGCAAATACAAATCGGCAGGGAGTTGACTGTCCATCCATGTAATGACCGTCTGCCGAAAACTGCCCACCATGATGCCCACTGCCGTCATCATTGCAATTGCGGTTGAGAGCGCTCCGACCAGAACTGAAGTTCGGCGAAGTGAACCCGACAGGCTTCGCGAGGCGAGCATGGCCTCTACGCCCATAAATTTTCGCAGGGCAGCAGATGCTAGGCGGGTCACAAAATGAACAAGCGCCGGTATCGCCATAGCCGAGGCGGCGATAAGCAATAAAGCCGAGAGATACCCGAATAGCGGCTTGCCTCCGACCGCCGGAAGGCGCGCTGCGAACGCCCCGAAAACTGCGCACACGCGTGCAATCAACGCATCGCGGCCACGCTCTACGCGCACTGCGTATTCGCGTCTCCCCCGAGCCATGGCTTCCGTTGGAGGAACCGATGCAGCTTCGCGCGCCGGTGATAATGCCGACGCTATCGCGACACCGACGCCAATCATGAATGCCAGTATCACGGACTGCGGTGAAAGATTGAGCGAGCCCGGACGGCTCGAGACATAAAGCGCATTGACCGTTGTTGCAAGAAGCCGGACTGCGCCCGTGGCCATCAGCCTCCCCAGAGGAAGTGCGATGAGCGAACCGGCAATTCCGAAGATGACTGCCTCGCCCAGAAAAGCAAGCATCACGGCGCGCCGACTTAGGCCGAGAGCCCGCACCGTGCCTATGTCCGGTCGCCTGCGTACAACCGAAACCGAGATCGCGTTATAGATCAGAAATGCACCCACTAACAAGGCGACATAACTAAGGATGCGCAAGTTCCACCTGAAGGCCGATAGCATCCGGCGATTCGCCTCCGTCTGACTGCCCTGCGCGTTTAACTCAACCCCCGGAGGTAAAGTTTGCCGCAGCCTCTTCTGCCATTCATCGATCGAAGGTTGTTCCGGAACTTTTAAAAGGATCCGGTCAAGCTTTCCCAGCCGTCCAGTGGCGATCTGCGCCGCCGAAATATCCATGACAATGGCCTTGCCACTGATCTGCGCCGTGCCGGGGATCAGGCCTCGAACCACGTAATTGCGTTTTTGATCGTTGATCAACAACGCGATTTCGTCGCCAGGCTTCTTTCCCAGCGTTCGTGAAATCCAAACGGCGTCTATATCGTTGATGTGCCGAAAGCCTTCACCATCATTCAGGGCGTCGATGCGCTGCCCCTGAGAATTGTTGGCTTCAGCGATCAAGTCAACGCCAATCAACGGCACAGTCTCGCCTGATGGAATCCCCGATTGAATCAATGTTGCGTGATCTTCTATACGCGCGCTGATGCGAAGCGGGTAAGGGAGTCTCGACAACTCGCCCACAACATTGTCAGCGACACCGCCAACGGCCGTAACCTCCAGATCGTTATCCCCCGTGAGCGTTTCCATCGAAGAATGAAAGGATCCGGCCGCCGCATTGCCTGCGAGTTCGATCGCGAGGACGACAGAAACTCCCAGCGCGACAGCCGCGATGACGAGAACTGAACGAGCGCGTTCGAGAAGAATCGGGCGCAGGATCAGTCTGAAAAACAGAGACAAATAGTGCATCAGGAGTGCACGATTTCTTCGATTCGCCCGTCGCGCATCCGAACCACGGTATCCACAAATGATGCGGATTCCACGCTATGCGTCGCCATCAAAATCGTAGTGTTCCGTTCGCTCGCGATTTTGCGCAGCAATTCAAGAATCGAGTTACCGGTCGTGGTGTCGAGATTGCCGGTTGGTTCGTCTGCAAGAAGAATTTTAGGAGCATGCACCAGTGCTCGCGCGATGGCGACGCGCTGCATCTGTCCGCCAGAAATCTGATGAGGCATTCGATTGGCGAGATCAGCCAGGCCGACCGATTCCAATTGTTCGAGAGAAGACGGGCGAGGATTCGAATGACCTGCAAGCAGCAGAGGAAGCTCTACGTTTTCTATAACGCTTAGTGTGTGGAGCAGTTGAAATGACTGAAATATAAACCCGACCTTCTCGCGACGGAGCTTTGTCAGCGCCCCCTCATCGAGCTCGGTTGTCGAAACGCCATCCAGCAGAACACGGCCTGAAGTAGGGAAGTCCATCGCCCCCGCCAGATTGAGCAGGGTCGATTTACCGCATCCGCTGCGGCCGACGAGCGCTACAAATTTGCCCACTCCGACTTCGATCGTAACGTCGTTAAGTGCACGCACCGATTCTCCGTCCGTCTGGTAATCCTTGACGGCGTGCTCGACCGATAGCAGCCGTGCGGCGGAATTCGTTGGCATTACGGACCCTCTAGCGAATTGAACGGAGTCGCTCGTACGCATCCCCTATCAGGATAAATGCTGCAGACGACGAAGCCTGAAGTGCTGCCTCGCGGCATTGCAGCCCACCGCAAAAAATTGTGTCATTTTGATTGACCGTTAAAGGCGTCTTTTAAACGACAGCTAAACGACAACGAGGTTGAATCGATAGCCACTTTCTTCAAAAAACAATGGGCCCATTCCGAAGAATGAGCCCGCGCTAAGCCAGGTCTATCGCTCCTGTTCAAGCTCGCCGTATGGCGTGGTAGATCACCAGAAATACAACGGAACCGATGACCGCTACCAGAAGACTGTAGAGATTCAATCCGGTGACGCCCGAAGCGCCAAACCGGTTAAATAAAAATCCGCCGATAACCGCGCCGACGATTCCCAAAATAATATCGAGCAGTAATCCTTCGCCGGATTTGTTCACCAGCTTGCTTCCGATAAAGCCGGCAACTCCGCCCAGGATGATCCATGCAAGTATCGACATTTCTTAGTCTCCTTGAGTTTTGAGCAGCTATTTGAGTCTTGTACAGATCGGGCTATCTTAAGTCCCCGAAGTTTGTTTCGTACCGGTTACCTTGGATGCACCCCGTGGCGAAAGGTTATTTGCGAAACAAAGAAAAAGCTTTGCATATGTCGTCGCTCGGGCTCGGGTGACGTGCTCCGCCCTCCGGCGAGCGCGGACCGCGAATTCGGAAATCAGGTAACACGACAGTGCCATCTTCAAGAGAAATCGTGATATTGAACTTGCAACCACAACAGGTTTACTCTCTAGCCGGAGGACTTATGGAACCAGATCGTTCTCGCTGTCAATTCGTGACCGCAGTGACCGCAGCGACCAAAGCCATCGCAATCGCCGCGCTGCTGGCTGTCAGCCCGTCAACCTCCGCGCAAACTCAAAAGACGGCCGACCTCGAAACCTCGAGCGCATGGAAGCCGGTCGAAGACGCCCTCGGCCGCTCCGGACAGATGCAGCCCGGGGACGTAATTAAGTTCTCCATGCCGAGAAAAGATCTTCACATTTCGCTGAAAGGCGTGGAGATCAAGGCCCCGCTTGCCCTCGGATCATGGCTCGCGTTCAAAAAAAACGGAAACGAAGCCATGGTCATGGGAGACTTGGTGCTCACAGAAGATGAAGTCGAGCCGGTAATGATGAAGTTGCAGGAAGGCGGCATTCATGAATCCGCGATTCACAATCATCTTTTAGGCGAAGTGCCGCATGTCATGTATATGCATGTCGCTAGCCATGGCGATGCCACGCAGATGGCAAAAGCTTTGCACGCAGCGATTGCGTTAACGAAAGCGCAGGCAGCAGACAATAGCCCAACGCCTGCGGCAGTCGTTGACCTTGGCTTCGATCAAAAACAGGTGGAGCAAATTCTCGGGCACGCCGGCAAGGTCAATGGCGGAGTTCTTCAAGTCTCGATCCCAAGGTCAGAGGCAATCACCGACTCGGGTATGACTGTCCCTCCATCGATGGGCGTAGCGACCGCGCTAAATTTTCAGTCGACTGGCGCCGGCAAGGCCGCTGTCACCGGAGATTTCGTTCTGCTCGCAAGCGAGGTGAATCCCGTGATCAAAACTTTGCGCGAGAGTGGAATCGAAGTGACCGCCCTTCACAGCCACATGCTGTCGGAGGAGCCGCGACTATTCTTTATGCATTTTTGGGCGAACGACGACGCCGTGAAACTAGCGAAAGGGCTGCGAGCCGCGCTCGACAAAACTAACTCCGCGAAGTGATGACCCAGGCCAATTCGCCGAACGAAGCTATAACAGCCCCGCTTCGTCAATTTGTGGGTTATTTTTTGTGGCTCGGAACAGTCGGATTTGGCGGTCCAATCGCCCTCGCCGGGCACATGCAGCAAGATCTTGTCGACGACCGAAAGTGGATACAAAAGGAAGATTATCTGGAGGGGCTAGCTCTGGCACAGCTCGCGCCAGGCCCCTTAGCCGCGCAACTCGCGATTTATCTTGGATACATACGTGCGGGAGTTATTGGCGCGACCGCTGTTGGCGTTGCCTTCGTGCTGCCATCGTTCCTCATGGTCCTCGCACTCTCCGCGGCCTACGTGCGCTATGGAGGTCTTCCCTGGATGCACGGTATGTTCTACGGCATTGGCGCAGCTGTCATTGGAATCATAGCGCGCTCCGCGTTCAAGCTGACCAGGCTAACCCTCGGTAAAGACAAATTATTGTGGGCCATCTTCGCTGTTCTCGCCATCTCGACCGCGTGGACGTCGCGTGAGATCATCTGGCTCTTTCTATTAGGAGGCGTCGTCAATCTCCTGGTAACAGCGTTCCCTAAGAAATTGGCGCTCCCGAGTGCCAGCCTCTTCTTGCTGGCGCCGACCTCCGATTGGTTCGCAGCGAACGGAACTCTGCTGCAAATTCTCATCTACTTCGCCAAAGCCGGTGTCTTCGTCTTCGGAAGCGGACTCGCTGTCGTCCCATTTCTTTATGGCGGAGTCGTGCAAGGGCACCACTGGTTGACGGATCAGCAGTTTGTCGACGCAGTCGCGGTCGCGATGATCACTCCCGGCCCGGTCGTGATTACCGTAGCATTCATCGGATATATAGTCGCTGGAGTGGCGGGCGCAACTGCCGCTGCTCTGGGAATTTTCGTTCCTGTCTATTGCGTCGTTCTGCTGCTTGCTCCTTCCTATAAAAAATGGGCAAAGAATAAACAGATCAACGCCTTTGTTAGGGGAGTAACAGCCGCCGCCACCGGGGCAATCGCCGGTGCCGTGATAGTACTAGCGCGACGATCCATATACGATCTGCCGACAGTCGTGATCTGTGCCGTGAGCGTCGCGGTTCTCTTTCGCTGGAAGATTCCCGAGCCCCTTATCATCGCCTGCGCGGCCGTTGCCGGTCTGTTGCTACACCGCCTCTAAAAGGCATAACAGAGCGCGGGGTGAAATAAGCCCACAAGGATGCCGCGGCGTAAGCATCGCAGACCCCAGACGAATCGGACTTGAGCCCGTGCATCGGCAAAATTCCTAGTCAAACTACCCTCGGCGAAGGAGCATCGAACAGGGAATTGGACCCCCTACGTCGGCGCCGGGCCCGCCATGATTTTCATCCACCAGAACTTCCAATCAGGTCGACGAATGGACTTCGGCAATTTCGATTACGAAACCGGCCTGAATGTTTCAGCCGGAGCGCAATCCCGTAAAGGCACCTTCATGGAACTGAAAACCAGCTTGTACTCAGGCCCTACACCAAAACTACGCGTGATTATCGGCTATAACTTCTGAGACGCACTCCAATTTTTGCGGGCGGCACGAGGTCGGAACCAAACAACCTTGGAACCGCGCGATGCACGAAGTGACAGGGACAAAAGCAGAGGGGTTCTGTATCCCACATCGTGCCCCCCGCAATTCATTTTACCCGATCACGGTCGTCAATATTACTGAAAAACGACCGTGGTCTTCACCGTCGACGTTGCAGAACCGTATTTCACTGAACCCGTCAACGTGGCCAGTCCTGGCGAGTTAGGAATCGGCTTGCCCAGAACCGTCCAAGCCCAGTTTGTATTCTTTGAGCATGAGAAGGACTTAATCGTGCCGGAATCAAGCGTCACCGTTGTCGCGCCTTGCACTTGCGTCAGTTTGAACGAAACTACACACGTGCCCGTGAAGTTGTAATCGGAGAGAGCCACCAGATACCAGTAGGTCGTGCCGTGGGTCAGGAATGTCTGTGGGAAGCTTAGGCCAAGATTCAAAACTCCAGCCCCCGGGACGGCATTTATGGCCGGTACTTTCCCGTTCGGGTCAATCGGGCCAGCAGTGATAAAGCTAGGCAAGACTCCCGGAATTACGGCCGGCGCTTGACTCTGCGCGAAGCTCTGAAAATGGGACATGGTAATGGCAATGAGAAAGGCTGCTGTCGCGATCTTTAACTTCATACGATTTATACGTCTCCAGGATATTTGGTAGGTTGCGGTCCTCACTCTCCCAAAAAAACCAGCCAGTGTCAACGAAATTGCCGTGCTTTTCGACGCGAAGAAGTCCGCCCCAAAAAATGTTGGTAGCTATTACGCGCGGCAGGCCACATAGCGGACAGACCGGGTACGCTTGAATTGAAGTCATTCGACGATGAGAAAGAAAACAAGTATTAAAGGTGGGTGTTCCAACACCCCATTGCTGATAATCGTGATTCCTCGAGCCTGATTTCGTATTGACGTCACCCCGCAAATATTTGTATCTAACGCCTTCGTCGATCACCATCTTTACAGCAAAGCGGCGTGAGGTTTTCCGCGTTCGTTCGCGAGAGCGCCTGATCGTAAGTGACGCTACCTCGCTCTTTTGTAGGTGCGGCCAGGGTAAGTCCGCTGCTCGCCCCCACTGCAAGCGCAGAGAAACTTCCCGCAGGCGTTTGCCCGCCTTGGCCTGATCAGCGCGGCTTTTAACCTCGACCGCATGTAGGGAAGCCAAGTCGAGCCTTCCGTCAAGTAAACTGTTTCATCGCTAATTAATCGCTAATACAAAGAGGAGCATGTCTATGTGGGCTACATCGCAACGTGCGCGTCGTCGAGGTCGTAAACAGTCTCGCGCCTGCATCTTGTTTTTTTCTCTGCTGTTGATTTCATTCGCATCCGCTGAACCGCGAAGCACAGACTCCGGTAAATATCCGCAGACGATCGTTTTTATGACGGACTTCGGAGTGGTTGACGATTCCGTCGCCATCTGCCGCGGCGTGATGTATTCCCTCATGCCAACCGTCCGCATTGCCGATCTGACACACCAGGTCACCCCGTTCTCAATTCTTGACGGAGCGCGCTTTCTCTACGGCGCGACGCCTTACTATCCGCAGGGTACGGTTTTTGTGGTGGTGGTAGACCCAACCGTCGGAAGCACTCGCAAGGCAATCGTTGCCAAGTCAAAGCGCGGACAATATTTTGTACTCCCCGATAACGGCTTGCTCACTCTGGTTGAACAACGCGACGGCATCGAGGCGGTCCATGAGATCAAGAACACGGATTGGATGATTGGTACGAAGTTGTCATCGACGTTCCATGGCCGCGACATTTTTTCTCCCGTTGGAGCTCACGTCGCTCGAGGTGATGATTGGACCAAGGTCGGGCCGGAGATGGCAGTCTCATCGCTCGTGCATTTGGACTTGAAAGCTCCCAAGTTTGACGACCGCGGAGTCTCAGCACAGGTGATTGCCACCGATGGTCCGTTCGGCAATCTCGTCACCAATCTAGACGGCGAAGAATTCCTGAAACTCGGTTATCAACGCGGTGACGAAGTCCCCGTCAGGGTCGGCGATAAAGACATCAGGCTGAAGTTCGTCCGCACCTTCAGCGATGTTCCATTGAAGCAACCCCTCCTCTATATCGATTCGCGAGGGAGAGTTGGTCTGGCCGTGAATCAGTCCAGTTTTGCGGCAACGTATAGTGTGAACCCGCCTGCAGACTTATCGATTCCAAAAGCTAGCCATTAAGCTGGTTCGAACCGCAGACGACTCGTCGAGCAGTGAAAAAGAATTCGCATCCCGGAGGTACAAGTTGCCTAACAAATCAGCTGTTAAGAGCTTTTCAATTGCTGTCCTGAATTTACCGTGTAAGGGAATTTCTCGGAAGCTGGCTCCCTGGGCATTGATTGCGCTTCTGTCATTGTTTTCGGCCGTCACCTTCGCGCAGAGTTATCGCGGAGCCATCCGCGGCAGGGTTGACGACGCCAGCGGCGCCGTCGTTGCATCAGCAAAAGTCTCCACAAAAAGCTTAGACACAGACCGTTTACGCGAGACCTCGACCGATGCCGAAGGCACTTATTCTCTGCCCGAATTAGCGGCCGGCGAATACGAAGTCACCGTTGTCGCTCCAGGATTCAATGCCACGGTCACTCGCGTTGTGGTCGCGGTCGGTGCTGACACAAATGCCGATATACACCTCAAAGTCGGCGCGCATGAACAAGTCATAGCGAGGGCTGAAGCTCCGACCATTGACACCACGCAGAGCGTTCTCAGTTCGGTCGTCGACCAACGTCTCGTCGAACAGCTGCCGCTGAATGGGCGGGATTTTGGAAAGCTGGTGGCGCTCTCACCGGGCAGCACGGTCGATCCCTCAGGGGTCGCCGGAACCCAGGGCGGTTTCGGCCAATTTAATATCAATGGCAATCGCGACCGTTCCAACAACTACACACTCGATGGGACCGACGACAACGATCCCTTCTTCAACAATTCGGCTTTGAACCAGACAGGAATTGGCGGCGCGCCCGCCTCCCTGCTGCCGATTGATGCCATCCAGGAATTCAACCTTGAGTCGCAATTCGGCGCCGAATACGGTCGCAACAGCGGCTCCGTGGTAAACATCGTTACCAGGTCAGGCACGAATCAGGTGCACGGATCGGCTTTCGGATTCCTCCGCAATAGCGCGCTCGATGCGCGCAACTTCTTCAACACGGAGCCGAAGAAGTCAGTTTTCCAAAACACCAACTTTGGCGCGGCGTTCGGTGGACCCATCGCAAAGGGGCGGACTTTTTTCTTCGGCGCCTATGAGGGCCAGCGCGAGCGCGTCGGCTCAGACTTTTTACTCCTTGTGCCGACGACGGCGCAGATTGCGAGCGCTCGAGCCATTGCACTCCCGCTTAACGGAGGCGTGATCAATCCTGCATTAGACGCAATTCTGGCAAATTATCCGCAGAGCGACAGTGGGAGGGTAGCCGCGTCCGCTCACGACATTAACAATGGAAATAATTTCATCGTCAAGGTCGACCACAATATCTCGAATTCTGAAATGCTGACTGGACGTTACGCCTTCGCGCAAAGCACTCAGCAATTTCCATTGGGATCGCCGGGTGGCTTCGGGGCTGGCTCCCGTCTTCCGCAATTCGCCCAGACTTCACCGGCCCGCGTTCAAGTTGCTTCGGCGAGTTTGATGTCGAATTTAGGCGGAGGCAATATCAATGAGTTTCGTTTCGGGTACAGCCGCTATCGGACGTCGTTCAGTTCAGTCGATGCAAATTTCGATCCCACAACCATTGGATTGAATTTTGGCACCGGCGAGCTTGGCTTGCCCGAGTTCGATTTCAGCGGTATCGAAAATTTGGGCGCCACCGGCTTCAGTGTTCCTCGCGGACGCACCAGCCAGACTTATCAGATTCTCGACAACTTCATCCTGCCGAAAGGCAAGCACATCATCAAGCTTGGCGGCGAATTCCGTCGCGCGGCAATTGAGAACTTTAACGACAATGTTGAGCGCGGCATCTTTCAGTTCTCGTCAGGCATCGGCCTCAGCTCGGATCCGGTCGTTGATGCCCTCGCAAACTTTTATACCGGAGGCGCGCAGGACTTCAACTTCTGCTGCTCATTCGTGCTGGCGAACCAGGGCAACACACATCGCACAACATACAATAACGGCTTCAGTTTCTTTGCCCAGGATGACTACCGCGCATCCAGCCGGCTCACCCTTAATTTCGGCCTGCGATGGGAATATTTCGGACCGCTGAGCGAAGCGCACAACCTGCTTTCGAACCTGGGAAGCGACGGCAATTTGGCGATGGTTGGAACCGACGGACTGAACGGACTCTATAAGCGCGACCTGCATGACTTTGATCCGCGCATTGGCCTGGCTTGGAATGTGCGCAACAACACCGTGATTCGACTGGGCTATGGAATTTACAATGACTACGTTCCGCAAGAATTGTTTTTAGCGAACTTCACGAGTTCAGCAGGCGTCGCGACTAATCCCATCGGGCCACAGCCAGTCGTGCCTCTTAGTTTTGACAGCACAGCATTCAATGGCACAAACCCGACGCCAAACGCACCCATACTGAATGCGGTCGCAAGCGGCCCATACCCGATCTTCGTCACGCCGCGCAACTTCCACACGCCCTATACCCAGAACTGGAATTTTAACGTGCAACAGAAGTTCGCCCAAAACGCTTCGCTGGAATTGCGCTACGTGGGCAGCAAAGGCTCGAAGCTTGTGCGTCTCACTGATCTCAATGAACCGGATTCGATTGGCAATCGTCCTAACCCAAACTACGGCGCGATCGATGAGCTGACGCCTTCGAGTTCATCGATTTATCATGCGCTCGACGTCATCGCGAAATTCCAGAATGAGCATGGCTTTTCCGGCCTCGCGGGCTACGTCTGGTCAAAATCGATTGACGATGCTTCAGACGGGATCGACTTCGTTCCCGGCATCGCCTTTCCCCAGGATCCCGCAAACCTGAGAGC
The DNA here is from genome assembly GCA_025361625.1 of Acidobacteriaceae bacterium. Lineage (GTDB taxonomy): Bacteria > Acidobacteriota > Terriglobia > Terriglobales > Acidobacteriaceae > Acidiflorens. The sequence goes on along the minus strand of JANYKL010000088.1, from coordinate 11,587 downwards.
TGAGCGCGGACCATCTTCCTTCGACACGCGTCATCGTTTCACGGCCGCCATGAACTATTCTCTGCCAAAGTTCGGAGGTGGGCGCCTCGGTTCAGGATGGCAACTAAATACGATCATCAGCGTGCAAAGCGGACGTCCCATTCCGATCGTCGATTCCTTCGACAACAGCGGCCGATTCTATTTCAACCAGCGGCCCAACCGAGTACCGGGGGTAAACCCAATTCTTCCGCACTGGAGCACGGCGACGGGGTATTTGAACCCTTTGGCCTTCAGTCAACCGGCCAGCGGAACGTTCGGCGACCTGGGTCGTAATTCAGTTTTCGGGCCGGGATACGCGGACTGGGATTTCTCCATTGTGAAAGACACGCTCTTGACCGAACGAGTTTCGTTGCAACTGCGCGGCGAAATTTTCAATGTCCTGAACCATCCCAATTTCGCGCAACCCAATCACAACATCACGCCTGGCTACGACGAGACCGGCAATCTCCAGTGCAGCCCCGCCGCCGGTTGCTATGACGGACAGATCACACAGACGCCAGACGTAGCTCAAACCAATCCCGGCCTCGGTGGCGGCGGGCCGCGGGTATTTCAGTTAGGAGTTAAGGTTGTGTTCTGAACGAAAGAGGGGGATCCGACTCAAAAGCCGCTAAGGCTACGTCTGTCACTTCGCATCGCAGCCTAAAGAAGGTGATCACTACCGGGGCTGGCCGATTGTAGGGTTTCTGCCGTTCTTAGCGGGCGCAGCGGCAAGCTGGGTTAGGCAAAGAGCTGCTTTTGTTTTGCTTTACGCCGCCGCCGCTCGTTCTAAACCGCATGTGGCCGTGCCTGTCATTTTAATTGGCGTGTGATAACGTGTCTGGTTGATTTTTCTGATGGCCATTGCGAGCAATGTTTGTCTGGCCCATTTCATATCGAGGTGACCATGAGTTCTACTGCGGTACAGTCTGATCAAGCGCTAGCGGCGCTCCCGCCGATGAAAATATTCGTCGACGGAAAATGGGTTGAGAGCGACTCCAAGGAACGCCTGGAAGTCTTGAATCCGGCGACAGGAAAGCTTCTTGCAAAGATCCCCTGTGCTTCAATCGGCGACGTGAATCGCGCGGTGGAATCGGCCCGTCGGGCTTCGGACGATTGGTGTCTCACGGCGCCGTTCGAACGTGCAGCCGCGTGCCATCGAATTGCGGATCGCATTCTCGCCCACAGGGAAGAGCTCGCAACGATCATCTCGCTTGAGCAGGGAAAGCCCTATTTCGCCGAAGCACTGCCGGAGGTGGATGAAACTGCTGAAAACTTCCGAATCGCGGCGGAGGATGTTAAGCGCCTGGAGACACCAATCATTCCGGCACGGGACCCGAACAAGCGTTTATTCACGTTCAAAGTTGCGATTGGGACGTGGGGCATTATCACCCCTTGGAACTTCCCAACGGTAATACCTTCAGAATATTTCGGACCCGGGTTGGCAGCGGGGAATACCATTGTTTTTAAACCCGCAGAACAGACTCCGCTCTCGGGATTTCTTTTGACCCAATGTATTGCAGAAGCGGATTTGCCGCCGGGTGTGTTCAATCTGGTTTCCGGCGATGGACCATCCACCGGAGATGCTCTCGCAACTCATCCAGGCGTCGACGGAATCGGACTCACAGGCGAAACCAGCACGGGCGATCTCATTCAGCGGAGGGCCGGAGTTAAGAAACTTCTCATGGAACTTGGAGGGAATGGACCCCAGATCGTTCTGGAGGATGCCGACCTCCCACGCGCAGCGAAAGCTGCAGCCTTCGGTGCATATTTCAACGCGGGGCAGGTTTGTTGCGCTACAGAACGCGTACTGGTTGACCGCCGGGTCCACAAGGATTTTCTCGACCTCGTCGTCCAGGCAGCAAAAGCCATTCGAGTGGGTGATCCGTTCGGGCGCGAAGTGGATATGGGTCCGATGAACAATGTCGCAGTACTAGAGAAAACTGAACACCACCTTGCAGATGCGCAGCAGAAAGGCGCTCGGATTGTGTTCGGAGGCAAACGTGTCTCCGGTCAGGCGACAAACATGTTCTTTGAGCCCACGGTTGTAGATAACGTTAGTCCCGAAACCCTGCTCAACACCCACGAGACGTTTGGGCCTGTTGTCCCTGTCATCACGGTCGATCAATACGACCAAGCGATCGCATTAGCGAATGGGACCGGGTACGGGCTCCAGATGGCTGTTTTCACCAGCGACATCGACAAGGCCTTCTATTTCGCAGAACGCCTGCGTTGCGGGAATGTCGTCATCAACGATACTACCGACTACTGGGAGGCGCACGAGCCGTTCGGCGGAGGTGGAGGCACGCGCAGCGGCTACGGTCGTCTTGGTGGTCGTTTCACATTCGATGACATGACCCACTTAAAGACAGTCGCTGTCCACGTCAACCCGCTCAAATAACGCATCGCCGCTGCGTGCGTTTAACGCTCACTCTGCGAGCAGGCCGCTGGCGATTAGAGCCAGAACAATACCGACGCTCTGTCGTGACGTCAGCCTCTCGTGCAAGAAAGCAATGCTCAAAAGAATGGTTACTACCGGATACAGCGCAGACAAGGTCACAACCGTTGAAGCATTTCCTTGTTCCAGCGCAACAAAGAAGGTCAAGAATCCCGCGAAAGCGAGGAAGCCTCCGACGGCTGCCCAGCTGAATCCGCGGAGGTTCCACTCAACCTGGAATTTCTCCAGAAGCAGTACGAGCATCGCAAAGGCCAGGACTCCCACCGTTTGGAATAGCAAGGCCTGACGAGGCTTCGCATAGTTGAACGCAATTTTGCTGCAGAACCCCCATATCCCCCACGTAACTACTGTCAGCAATGCGTACAGGTACCAAATTTTCAAGATGTCCGCCTTTCAGACCCGGAAACAATTCAGCCCATGCAGGAGCCGTCGTCGCTCGGTCCGCTGTTATAGAAAGTTTAACCGGCTTGCGAATCTTGTTGACCGCAAATACCAGACTGCCATTACCAGCAAAATTTGCCAAACAGGGCGAGAGCACTTTTCGAAAAAAATGGCGCGATGCAAAGAGGTCGTTTCCGACCATACATTCATGCCCTAGGCCCGTTACTGCGGCGATAGCAGGAATGCGTGCTGCTGCCCTCCGTGCATACCCATGCCAACGATCTTTCCGGAGCTATTGATACTGTCGGCTTCAATAAGAACCCATCCCGATCCCGCCGGAATCATCTTATTGAGATCTTTCATCTTGCCGCCACTATAAACGAACGCATGGTAGGTGTTTTGAAATGTTGACCGGCCAACCACTACACCGGAATCGTTGATGTCGATTCCCCACACACTGCTGGTGGGGCCCGCGATTGTGCCCAGGTCAATTAGCTTTCCGGCTGTTCCATCGGCGATGTACGCGTGAGCCGATCCATTCTTCGTGTAGGCCTGCCCTGTAATTTGATTCCTGTTATTGATGGCGGTAGCGTCGCTCCAGAAACCACCCAAGGTACCCATCTTCGTCATTTTCCCCTTGGCTCCACACAAAGCCGAAGAAGTTGCCTTGCGCGTTGTATGACGTGCCGACCACAATGCCGGACTTATTGATACCCTGTGCCACGTGCCACCAGTTGTTATCGCTTGATCCCAGCGTCCCCAGGTCAATCATCTTTCCGCCGGTGTAGAGGAATGGATGGTTCTCGCCCTCAGCGGTAACAGCGGATCCCACCACCTCGCCCGCGTCGTTGATTCCATAGCCAACCGCTGAACCGCCCCCCAGGTCGCCGATGTCGGACATCGTACCGTTGCTTGCGAGGAAGGCGCGATAAACGCCTGCGGAATTCTGGGAGTAACCGACAACTTGGCCGGACGCATTGATCCCAATACCGATCGCCGAGTTTCCGCCCAAGGTCCCCAGCTTTTTCATCGCCCCGTTGCTGTAAAGGAAGGCCTCGCTGCTGTTGCTGTTATTCTTGCCGACAGCACCAGTTACTGCTCCAACAGCATTGATGCCTTGAGCCGTGCTGTATCCGCTGTTGTTGAGCGCGCCCAGATCCGTGACCTTATAGGAAGTTTGCGCGTCGCAGAAGAAGGTTGCGGTCGTCAAAAGTAAAATGCCGACGGAAAAACTGAAGGGTCTCATTACGTTTGCTCCCTGAATCGTGGAGTTTTCAACAGTTTGATTTTTCCACGATAGCTCGGGATACTTGTCACAGAATTGTCAAAAGCCAACTTTCTTGTCGCCTGCACAACGGAGTTCTACGCCTGGTAAACATGATTCAAAATATCCATCCGCGATCGAAACTAAAATGCGTTTTGATCTGAATCTGCGATTTGTTGCTGACCTCAATCGCGCGTAAAAGTGAAAACCGCCCGAGCATTTGTGCGCTGCAACGGGAGGAGAACCGCGGTCGTCCGATCACGAGACATCAAGAGACTGCCGCCAGCGCTGCTTCGGAAGTCGTCACTGGGCGATGATTGGGAGCCGAAGGGAAGACCCCCGATTGTTGATTGCACGCAATTACTGACGACGAAGACAACTAAGTTGGAGACCCGCAATTCTTTGAAAGCCGAATCGTCGCATTTCTTACAGTCAAGCATGAATCCAATTTTCGCTTCTCGGCCTAACTCGGTTTGCACCCAAGGGCGGTTCTGCCAGGTGGATCGTGTCGCAGATGCTGAGTATGGCCGCAAGCTAAGCTCGCAACCCAGTGGTTTTCCTCATCGCGAGAAAAGCTGCTGATCTTTTGCTTCGTATCGATCAAATGGAGCAACGTCTGCTACTCGTAAGTAATATACTCACTGTCTGCTTCTTCGTTTGTTTTCGTTTTTTAGAATCTTTGCTACTTGTCCGACCGCCTCGTTAGCTGCGCTCATCAACGCGCCCTGCCACGCGGTTCCAAGCTCGATGTGCGCAATTACCCCTGGGACGCTAACCATGATAGGAATTGTTCGCTCTCGTCGTCGCCCACTTTATTGTGGAAATCAGAAGAACTCGCCCATGTCCGGGGCCGCGCTTGAGGCCCCAGGAAAACTAGAAATTCCTAGAGCTTCGAGAATCAGCCGTAATGTGCTCTGGTGCTGATAAAGGGCAGTTGACTGAAAACCCTGCTTGGCTTTGGCGCTCACAATGATTGCAGCGACGTGACCCCCACCGTTGGAGGTGTCGCTCGTTTCGGATTCGTCAAAGACGATAATCAGCAGCCCGTCCTGCTGAAATGTTGCATTCGAGACAAGCGGCCCAATATTGTCCTGCAGCCACGCATCTGCAAGTTGCAAACGTAAAGGACCCGGAGTGTGAGCATCATTCAAAAGATTGGGAATCAGAAAAGAAAAGTTCGGTAAGGAATTATTAGCCAAATCAGAACTGAATTGCGACAGCAAAGTCAGGTTCTGCATCTGGGTGCTGCTAACTACCACATCGGAAAAGTACGAAAGAGGATCGTGCCGCTTGGCATAGAGAAGCGGATCGTATCTACTCTCCGCATAAGATTTCCAGTTTTGCCGGAGGCAAGTAATTTGCGAACGATATTGTCAACGTCTACCGTGCCGGTGAAAGAATCGTCATTGGTAATGATCTGGCCGGTGGTCAACATAAAATAATTTCCAATCGACGGATGCGTGTTCGCAAAATACTGCGTGGCCAGTCCATACTGCCTAGCCAAATTGTTCAAGTAAGGCATATCAGAATTACCGATGACCTCGGAATAGCTGCTGTTCTCTTCTACGACGAGCACCACATGTCCAAACTGCGGGACCTTTCCGCTTGATGTTGGCGGTGGCGTTGACCTGGGGCCGCCGGCGGAAGAGAGACCGCAGCCCATAGAGCCAAGAAGAATCAACAATACTGCCAGCGCGTAAGACCCCAGCCCGTAAGAACAACGAACGTTCAGCAAGCTGGGGCAAAACTCATTGAAAGACTTACCGACGCGGAAGAGCCGCCTCGCAGGGCGGCGTAAGCCGTTTAGAATCCGCTGGGCTTCAGGCCTGGCGGTTTTCTTTTTCGCAGCGGGAAAACTTTTTTCGCGACCCGTCAGGAACGAAATCATTATGAACCGCAGCATAGGTTTTGTAAGTAAGAGCGGATTGAATATAGGATGCCGTTGCGAACACGAGGGTTGGGCCCGCGCCGTGCTCCTGAAGATCTGGGCGTCCGAAAGCGGAATGCGAGCGCCTTATGAAAGGAGCAATAATTTCGTGCATCAAAGCGATCATGTTCCGACGACTCACCTTCTTACTGCTGACCGCAGCCCCGCTCTCTTTTGCTGCCGAGCCCGTGAAATGCCCACCCTTCCCAAGCCGTATTGATGTCGAAAGCGGCGCGTACTCTTCCCAGCCCGGGGTGACCTTCAAACTTCGCGAATTCGCTGCCGACATGGTTTCGCGAGGCAAGATTAGTCCTCTTTGCTTCCTTCGGGTCGCAGTGGTTGAACACGGTGAGGTGTTCGTGAGCAGTGAAAGCTTATCCCACATCTTTGAGCGCAAGCTAAAGGAGGGGAACAGCAACGTCAGCGATGTCAAGCTCGAAACCGGCGAAGGCACTGCTCGTCTGACCGGCAAAGTTAAGAAACTCGTACCGATTCCCTTCACTATCGAGGGTCCGGTATCGACGGATGGAACGGTGATCAACCTCGAAGCAAAGACAATCAAGGCAGTTGGTATCCCTGTCAAAGGGCTGCTCGAGATGGTGGGGGCACATCTTAGCTCGCTAATGAGCTCCGGCAACCTAAATGGCGTCAAAACCACCGGCAACAAGATTTCGTTCGTGCCCGAACAGCTTGGTCACATTAAGGGGCACATTGATCAGGCAGTTGCTTCACCTCACGGATTGACTTTGAAATATCGAGATACTCGAAAGGAAAAGAAAGAAGGGGCAGCTTCCAGTCCGTCGAATTAACCCTGCTTGGGCAGCATGACTCTTTTCCTACCGAGGCAACGAAAGATTGGGTAAAGAAGACCGCGAGCCAGTAACTTCTGGACGCGGTTGGAGTTCTAACGGTAGCGCACTTCCACGTCATGTTTCTTGCGATTGCCCGTCGGAGTCAATCAGCTTTCTAAATGTAACTGGCTCGCCGCCATTTGGCTGATGCAGGCAGTGCACCAGCGAAGCGACGAGCAGAGCCTAAACAGCTGTATAAATCACCGACGAGAAAAGCGGGACTCCAACCGCTTTCCCTCCTCGATCATCGAAAATCTACTTAACTTTCACTGTCAGGCTGGCAGAGTTATTAGCCCCGTTAAGGTCCTGGGTCTGAGCCGAGCCGGAGATCGTGTTCGTGATGCTGGAGCCCGAAGGCGCAATGGCCTGAAGGTAGACGTTTACGTAGACGGCTTTCCCGCTCTCGAGCCTGTTCTTCTTGCAAACGATGATTCCGGACGTGCTTCCCACTTTCGGCGCCGTGCAGGAATCCGCCGTGGTGGTGTACAGGCCGGCATAAGCCCATCCCGAAGGAATAGGATCTTTGAAGACAACATTCTCGCTGGCGTCTGGCCCAAGATTTGTCAATTGTCCATAGAAAGTCACATTTCCCTGACGGGAGACGCTCGACACGTTGTCCTTCATGGTTGCTCTCAGATCAGCAGCAATGACGACCTTGGAGAGAAACCCGTCGGTAGTTCCCTTCAAGCCCGGTTGGTAAGCACTGCCGGTGACGGGGAAGTTCGAGTCGCTGGTGTAACCCCCGATGTAAGCGTTCCACGCCGAATCCAGTGTCAACGTGGTACCGATCGTGCTCTTGCTTCCTCCAAGATAGGTTGAGTAATACAAACTACTCCCGCCGGCATTGATGGCAGTGACAAAGGCATCAGTAGCGCCTGGGGCATGCGATTTCTGAAAGGCGTTGGAAGTGACCGAAAAGTCGCTGGAGTTCGTCGACCCCGTGACGAAGGCGATGCTTTTATTGTTAACGCCGATTCCCAATATGCGGTCGGTGGAACTGCCCCCGAGCAAAGTTGAGTAAATCATCGCATTGCCTGTGGGGTTCAGCTCCGTAACGTATCCGTCGATGCCAACCGCGTGCGTGCGGAAAGCTCCGGCGGTGGTAGGAAACCCGGCTGCGGAAGTCGTGCCAGCCACGAAAACATCGTTCGCAGGATCCAGAGCGATGCCGGCAGCGCTACCTTGATTGTTGCTGTAGCTGACTCCTGTGAGGAGAGAAGAAAACACCAGCGCCGATCCGTCAGAGTTGAATTTGGAAATGAATGCCGCTCCTGAAGTGTCGCTCCCGAAGGTCACGCTGTGCGGGAAGTCGGGTGAGCCGTTGTACCCCGTGACATAGGCGTTTCCCGAAGCGTCAACCGCTAAGGCGCTGACATAATCGTATTTGCTCCCTCCCAAGTAGGTGCTGTAAACGATCGAAGCGTCGCCACTCTTGCTGGTGTCAAGCTTCGCCACAAATCCAGCCCCACTCCCCTTCATCGCCTTCTGATAAGCGTTGGAAGAAACGATGAGGCAGGGGTTATAAGTGCCGCCTGCAATCCAGGCGTGACCGGAATTGTCGACCGAGATTCCTGCTACGCCCGAGTCCCCGGGGACGTTCGAGCACTGAGCAGGAGGATTCACCGGCGTCCTGCCGTACGAATAGCTGTAAAGAAGTTTTGATCCATCGGAACTCAGCTTGTCGACATCAATGCCGTTGTCATAACCGATGCCGGGGCCAAGGAAGCTGTCGTTGCTGGACTTCGTGGTGTAAACCTCTCCCTGATTGTCTACCGCGATGTTGTTGATCGACCAGTGCAGAAAGGTTGAGTACACCAGCATTCCCGAGCTATCGAACTTGGTAACAAACCCGGTCTGAGAAACTGTGTCCGCATGGTAAGAAGATTGATAATTGACCGAGCGATTGTCCGCGCCCGCAGTGGTAGGAAAATCAGTTGCAGATGTCGTGCCGGCAACGTAGATATTGCGCGCCGGATCCACAGCGATGCTGTTAATCGAAGTCACCGCGGGAAACGTTGTGCCGGCTGACTGATCATAGCCGCTGTTTCCGCCCAAATGCGTGGAGTATGAGAGCACTGGATCAATCGTCAGCTGCTGTTTCTTATCGTACGGGCCGACCTTGATGCCCAATCGGTTGTCCGCCTCAAGCTCCCATCGCGCGGCCACGGAGACTTTCTTGCCGGCAAGCATCTGCCACGCAACCGGCGCACACTCGCGCATGATGGTGCTTCCGAGCTGCAATTCCGCATTGCCGTCGGCACTAAGCCGGACCTTGTCCACTCCCTCGACTTGCAAAGCAAATTGTCCGGGATCGGCTCCGGGAGCGACTAAAATGTCGTGCTCGATATGCTGGGCATTCCCGTAAAAGCGCAGGTCGATCCCAGGATACGAGTTGCGGAATCTGAGTGATCCATAATTGGCTACGCCGGTGACGGAGTGTCCCGTAATCGCCAGATAGTTGCTATGGCTGGAAAGAAGTTCCTCTCCAACGATCACCTGTTGTGAACCTTGTGACCCTAGGAACCGCAGCCGGAAGCTTCCTGCCTGAGGAACTGCCACAGTCATCCCGTCGGCGGTAAAGAACAGAGACCCCTCCGGACTACGCGCTAGGTAGCGCACGGGCGCAACCGTCTGCCCCTCATTAGGCTCGAAGAAAAGCGGTATTTTTGGCGCACCGGCCGGCGTAGGTTCTGGTGACTGCGCGTATGCGCTGATTACAGACATAAAAAGACAGATAGCAACAACGCCTAAGCTAAGAGGTTTTGTAGCAACTTTTACCGAACAATTACTTGTCAATTTAAGTTTTCCTTTTCTGATTGTTCTTATCGCACATCCGTGCCGAAACCAGGATGACTTATTCACGCAGGCCCCCCTACTCTGATTAATGCCGTCGCTCTTACATTTCCTCGCAAGGCCGAGGTAGTCTCTAGGCTCCTCCAGGGAGCGCACTTGACCACCTTATCGAGAATTTAATTCACGAGGCGTCTCGCTGTGTGTACAACATTCACAAACGGCATTGTCGGCTAAGTCAAACTCATTCTTATTTGGGACAAGGAAGGGTTAGCTATACAAAGTGTATAGCGGTATCTAAAAGGGTGGCAATACGGCTTACGCTGTACGCCCAACGCTCGCGCGTGCGTTATAACCCCGAATGTGCTGAACTACGCAATTCTTGTCCTACGGCCGGCCGTTCGCCCCTTTGCGAACGTGCGAGGTGATCCCTTTCAAGACAAACTCACGCATCAGATTCGCCGCAGCATCAGCACCCAGACCCGCTAAACCGTTGAATAGCACCAAGGAAGGTCCGCGATCGGAAGCTGGATAGTAAAGATTCGAGATGGCTGCCGCGGAGAAGCTGCCGAGGACGCGCGAGTAATTCGGTTTCCACCGCCCGTCGTCGCCCTTGGCAACACGGTGGCAGATATCGCGTATAACCCCCGGGACCGGGTACTGCCCTTCCCATTGTAGAAGTAGCGCGGGTCTTGATGAAAGATGGCAGGGTAAACAGCCCTGCCCAACAGGATGCCAGATACGTGATTCGCGAACGCCGCGCCGAATCGCTTTCCGTATCCTTCTATTCCGCTGCCATACGCCGGGAAGATGCCCCGGTATTGCTCCGCGCCTGCAATTCCCGCCACGGCTAACACACCAACCGGATCGATGATGGAACGAAAGCTCAGTTGAAACTTCTGCTTCGCTTCCATCGGCGGAGCGTTCCAGTCGTACGTGCTGTAAAAGTTCGGAATCACGCGACCAACACGCTGCTGCACGGCGATGTGCACCTGCTCCTGCGACAGTTCCTTCTTGTCTCCAGACATCACGGTCACACTGGTGATCCCGCCCGAAACTGAGACGGTTATCGGTGGCACAATACGAACCTCGCCTGCATGTAAGGGAATTTGGATTGAGGTGAAATTGCTCATTCCTGGCGCCGATATCATGATCTTATAAACGTCCGGCGGTAAACTCGCGAAGGCAAACTGCCCGTTGCTGCCAGACTCCACGTTACGTGTGACGGAACCCGATGCGTTGGCCAGTGTCACCCGCACACCCGGCAGCACCGCTCGATTCGTATCCAGCAACGTGCCGGATAGGCTCGCGTTGCTCGTCTGTTGTTGTGAACCCTTTGCTCCAGATGTAGTAACCTGGCCTGGCTGCTGAGGTGCATCCGGGAGAACGCCCTCGTAGGAAGTCAATCTGAAACTCTCCTGCGAGTGTGCGGACGAACGAGCGAAGCAGGAAAAGATCAACAAAATAGAACCAGTCACCACGACTGGCTTTAACCACCGGACCGCATTAGACAGACGATCCAACCTTCTGCTACCTGAATCTTTAGCCATCTTCTAACCGTTCCCTTTTTAATCTTGGCGAACTCAGGCAACGCGAGCGCCCGTAAAATCGGCGCATAGACGAAGCGTGAATTCCCGTTGTTCGCGGACTTTTGAGTTCCAGCCAACGTCGACGGGCGAGGTCAAACCCGAGAGTGGACGCGACCTTTACCGGCCTGAAGTTCATCATGCCGGTAGCCGTCGTAAATCGCTCGGAGCTGTTTTTCGGAATCACTTTGAACGTCAGCAGCTACGGATAGATCACCTGTACGCTCTGTTTGCCCACACCGCCAAAGAGGTCCACTGCAACCGCCGTGACCGTGTGCGTTCCTTGCGGAACGCTGGTCACGAAAAAAATTTGGT
>JANYKL010000056.1 GCA_025361625.1 Acidobacteriaceae bacterium | reverse complement strand
GCATTCTCGGGGGGCAGCAGGCTCGAGCGCGCGCCGCTCGTCCCGGAGATGGAATCGACTTTGCCTTTATACGTTTTGCCGTTTGCATCGACGTTAAGATCAACCTCCTCGCCGGGATGCAGGTTGCGAAGCTGCGTCTCTTTGAAGTTTGCCGTCACCCAGAGATCGCCATCGTCGACCGGCACAACCTTCATCATCTCTTGCCCGATGGAGACGTTTTGCCCTACTTCTACAGTTCGGTTGCTCACGATTCCATTAACCGGCGCGATGACTTTCGTGTATTGCAGGTTAAGTTCGGCCTGATCGAGCGCCGCTTTCTTCTGCTCCGCATTCGCTTGAGCGGAGAGCGCCCGCGCCTGCGTCACCCGCATCTGTTGCGGCGCGGTGTTCGCGGTTCGTAAATCGGCGCTTGCCTGGAGGACTTTGCTTTGGGCCTGCCGGATCTGTTCCGCTGCGGCATCGGCGCTGGCCCGAGCCGCACGCAACGATGCCGCCGCAGCCTGAGAACTGGCAACTGCCTGGTCATATTGCTGCTGCGAAATTTCCTGCTTATCGATCAGCTGCTTGTAACGCGCGAGATCATTTTGCGCTTTCGTATTGTTTGCCTCAGCCTGAGCTACCTGGCCCTTGGCTGCTTCGAACTGCTGCCGTGCGCCGGCGACTCCGGCTTGCGCGCTTGATACTCCCGCCTGAGCACCGCTGACCTGGCTTTCGGTATTCACATTTGCGATGGGAATATTAATGCCCGCCGCGGAAGCCTGAGCCTGCGCGTCGGCATAATCAGCACGCGCGCGGGCCGCAGCTACATTCAAGTCGGCCGGATCGATCTCTACGAGCACGGCACCCTTTTCTACATACTGGTTGTCATCGACGTTGAGCTTGAGCACGTGTCCGCTAACGCGGGCGCTGACGGAATTGATGTGGCCGTCGATTTGCGCGTCGTCGGTTGACTCGTAGCTGCTCAGATAGCGCCAGAGAAAGAACACTCCCACCAAAATCACGAGCGCGACGATGATGAGGAACCATTTCGTGCGAGGGTTGCTCAGCAGCGCCGACCGGCGCTTGTAGCTCGTTTCGCTGTCGGAGTGAGCGTCACCTGGCGGTGGATTCTGCAGCGACTGGGCTTGGGGAGGTTGCGCTTGCGGGCCGCGCAATTGCCCGGCCTGAGCCTGCGGCTTCGAGTCGTCTACGACGGTGCTTCTTTCTTCCATAAACTAATTCCCTTTCAAATACTCGCGGACTCCATCTTCAGCACGTCCAAGGGCGCGAGCGAAAGAAACTTTGGCCAGATTGCTTTGGTAAAGACTCGAAATCAAATTTTCATGCGCCGAAGCCAAGGCCTCTTGCGCTTGCACGACTTCTAGGTTGTCCGCGACTCCAGCCGAGAAACGATCTTGCGACTGCGTCAGCGCCTGTTCCGCCAAATTCACCGAACTCTGGGCCACTTCGACCTGGTCATTCGACGACTTGAGATCAAGCAGCGCGTTGCGAACATCCTGATCGATGAGGGCGCGAATATCTGCCATCTGGGCTCGCGCCTGGCGTAACGCCGCCTCGGCCTTTAACACATCACCATGCACGCGGCCGCCTTGAAAAATTGGAACGTTCAATGTTCCAGAGACCAGGTAGGTAGGGAGCACACCCCCGGGCACCTTGCCGATCTCACCGTAATTTACGGCGAGATCGACGGTGGGAAAATATCCCGCAGTCGCAGCACTCCGTTCGAGTTGCGCGGCAATGAGGCGCTCATTCGCCGCCTTATAATCCGACCTCAACGAATAGGCCCGCTGCACGCTGGTTTCGAGATCTGGAATGTCAAAGGGCCGGTAGGGAGTCTTGTCGACGATTTCAAACTCCTGTCGAGGGGCGAGACCAATGATCCGCGCCAGTGTGATCTTCTGCTTGGCAAAATCGTTGGTTGCGGCAATTAATTGTTGTCGTCGCGTCTGATACTCAACCTGCGATCGTAGCGTGTCGATCGCGGGCGCGATACCGGCCTGTTGCTGCGCGACCGCCTTGTCAAAAAGCGCCTTCGCGGTCAGTACCTGCGCTTGCGCAGTCTCCACACGCGCAGCCCCCGCAATCGCCTGCAGGTAAGCATTCCCGGTCGCCAAAACCACCAAATCGCGGGCATCCCTAAGATTTAACTTAGCCAGGCTTTCGCCGCTGCGGGCGGCGCGATATTTCTGGATCGCCTTCCAATCAAATACTCTCTGCGTGGCCGACGCACGCACGTCGAAATACGAGAACGGCCCAATGGTTCGCGGAAATAAGTTGCTACGCAGACCGAGCGCTTCGAGACTCGTTTTCTGCTCTACCTCCTGCACGTCCGCGCTGATGTTGGGGAGCAGGTCGCTCAATTGCTGCCACTTTTCGCCCCGTGCCTCGATCGTGTTGTACTCCGACAAGAGCGCGGCCAGATTTTGCCGCAGAGCGCGATCAATCGCTTCGAGGAATGTAAGCGACAAAATGCCGGTCGTGGGCTTCGCCTCGGGCACGCTTCCAAAGACTGAATTCTGCAGCGAAGTTTGAATCTGTGAGGTTGGAAGTTGGGACGACGATTGTCTCTGGCCAGGGCCGGTTGATGAATTTGACGAGGACGATGAATTTGAGGATCGCGAATTTCGATTAATTCCCGGTGGGGGAGCGCCCTGAGCGTGCAGGCCGTTACAAAGCAGGCCGTTCCATAGAAGCAAAAGGACGACTATGACGCAGCCGTTTGAGTGGGCGAAGCGTGACATTCGACTACTGAAGCGCCGCTTGGAACGTCTGTTTTTCGCGCAAGCCATGTATTCGGTCAAGCTCTCCTAAAGAAATGAAAATAATAAGTCTTTTGGATCATTCCTGCCGCATCTTCGATGCAATTTGTTGAGTCTGCGTCGCGCTCGGAGATGATTTCTGGCTCGCGCAATCAAGCTTCGGCTAGCCAGTAACTTCGGTCATCTTGTGTAACCTTGACCCGAAGGTTCAATGTAGAACAGAAGTCAGTGGCTTCCCCTGACGGCATGGGACCTGCTTTTTCTCTTTAGTTACCGCTTCACTCGAATGATTGAAACATCGAATGATTGAAACATCGAAATCGCCGAAAGGGTCCGACTGGACGAGGTTGCTGACCGATCCCGACCTGGTTTCGCACCTGGGCAAGCTGCTGCAGACGTATCGGGAAGTTACGCCCGAGAATCGCGAGCGCGCGCTCCTGCTGGCCATGCGTCAGATTAAAGACGCTGCCGCGGCCTCGCGTGCGTCGGCTGACAAGGCGGCCAGTCCTGTGGCGGCAACCTATCAGGCTGCGACCCATCAGGGCCCGACTTATCAGCCTGCGACTTATCAGGGTCCGACTTATCAGGGTGCCCTTACGGCTCCCGAGTCGATCGCGGAAACACCTCCATTCGAGCCTGATTTATTCATTGAAGCGGAGTCCGATCGTCGCCGCTTTCAGCGCGTCAAGTGCACTGTAGCGGTCGAGATACACGTCGATAGCGCAGCCGAACCCATCTGGGGAAACCTCGTCAACGTTGGGCGCGGCGGTTGCATGGTCGAGACCGCGAGCGCCGTTCCTCCGGGCAAAACATTAGAAATTGGCCTGTGGGTTGCGAACGGCAAAGTCTGGGTGAAAGGCGTAATCATCAGTGGAGTCGCCGCCGCCCGCGTGTCCCCCTCTTTTGGACTGCGCGTTAAATTCTCGGAAGAAGAGTTATCGCAGAAAGAACATCTGCGGGAATTCCTGAAGTTCGTAGATTCTGCCTCGCGCAAATCCCAAAGCGGAAAAGCCTACGTCGCCCAGCTCAAGCGCTAGAATCAATCTTCACTGTCCTCGATCAAAGTAAATCTTTGCCTTGCCCTCCGGACGCCATTACCTTTTTCGCTAGAATTGCAATCAACCCCTGCTAACAACTTATTTATCGCGGCGGGTTCATTCTATGAGGGGGCTCGTGCGAAGCGAGCGGGTGAGAGGCGAGCGAGCGCATGCCACAATCAACAAAGCGCAGGTACTTCTAGCTGTCAGCTGTCGGCCGTCCGATCGCGGTAGGAATTTTTCACTGAAAGCTCATTGCTGGAAAGCAGGTATGTGTGACTTCCACTCGGCGAGTTTTTATTCGCAACGGAACTCTGGCCGCGGTCGGCACGGGTGGGCTTTCTGGTTTTGTCACGCATGCCGCCTTTGGCGCGGCCGACTCTGGAACGCGCACCAAGCCACTCGTCGTAATCTTTATCTTTCAGCGCGGAGCCGCCGACGGTCTCAACATCGTCGTGCCCCATGGCGAGGCGAGTTATTACTCCATGCGGCCGACGATCAACATACCCAAAAACTCGGTGCTCGATCTCGATGGATTCTTCGGGTTGCATCCGGCACTGGCCTCGTTACATCCGCTATGGAGACAGAAGCATCTTGCAATCGTCCATGCCGCCGGTTCGACCCACCCGACTCGCTCGCACTTCGAGGCGCAAGATTTTATGGAATCAGGCACGCCCGGAATCAAAGTCACCGAGGATGGCTGGCTTAATCGCGCCTTGCGCGACTCTACTGCAGCCTCCGCCGGCGACCGTTCGGCACTCCACGCTATAGCTCTTGGATCATCGCTGCCGCGTATCCTCTCCGGAAAAGAACGGGCAGTTGCGGTCAACAACGTCAACAGCCTTGCGGTCGGAGGAAAAACATTAAACCTGCCGGTGTCGAACGGCTTCGAGCGCACAGGGGAGAAAACTTTCGACGCCGTAAACCCGGTCAAGGCGGATTTCGCGAAGTACACGCCCGCTCCGAACGCGAATTATCCCGAGGGGCACTTTGGCGACAGCCTCATGCAAATCGCACAGATGATCAAAGCGAAGCTCGGAGTGCAGGTTGCCTTTGCCGACATCGGCGGATGGGATCACCACGCCGACGCGGGCAGCACCGAGGGCCAGATGGCACACCTTCTGCGAGATTTTTCGCAAGCGATCTCCGCCTTCTGGGCGGACCTCGGCGATCTCGCAGAAGACACGGTTGTCGTGACCATGTCTGAATTCGGCCGCGCTGCGCGCGAGAATGGCAACCGGGGCACCGACCATGGCCACGGCAACGTGATGTTCGTTCTTGGAGGCCCGGTACGCGGCGGCAGGGTCTACGGCCGATGGCCGGGCCTGGATCAATCGCAGCTCTACGAAGGGCGCGACCTGGCAGTTACGACGGACTTTCGCATGGTGCTGAGCGAAGTGGTGTCACGTTGCCTCGGCAACAAAGATTTGAAAGCAGTGTTCCCTGGTTTCGAGGGACAACCAAGTCGATTTTTAAAATTGTTAGCGTAAGAACGAGAGGAACTTATGGGGCGTTTTAAAGTCTTATTCGCGGTGGGTAAAAATCTTCGCAACATGAATCGAGAGGCAGCGATCGATTCTCTGCGTAATGTGCTGGCGGTGCTCGGGTTGGGACTCCTGATCGGAGACTTCGCGACCATGAATCCGATGTACGTGTTACCCGGAGCGCTTCTTTTGATTGCAGTTTGGTACGCCGACTACCTGCGTCACGATCTACCATCAATGCCGACGATGGGGAGTGCATCTACTGCAGACCAAGCCGTGAAAAGCGCGCTCGACCCGGTGAACGAATTGGGGAGGGCGGCGTAGCTCGGAATTCGTGGCCTTAGAGTTCGATGAGCAGATTCCCATCTTCAATCTTCACGGGATAAACCTCTACCTTCACGCCCGGCCCGGCCTCGCCTGTCTTCGCGTCCCATCCCCAGCCGTGCCACGGGCAAATGACTTTGCCGTCTTCAACGACGCCTTGCCCGATTGGACCTCCGCGATGCAGGCAGATGTTATTCATGGCGCTGACTTCGCCACCGACGCTGGCGACGCAGATCGTTTTTTCTCCGCAGGTGAATTCTTTGGCTTGGTTAATTGCGGGCAATTCTGATTCGGAGGCGAGTTTGACGAACATGATCCTTCGGTTCCTTGCTGGGCGCTGACTTCAGACGCTCGCTTCGCTCGAGATGCAAGCCATGAACGAAGGTTGGTAAGAGAGCTGAGCGCTACTTCGGTTGCATTGTCTGCGCGACCATCACCTGCCGCTTGAATTCTTCTTTCATGTGCTCTTCAAGGCGAACTTCCGTTGGGCGCTTCGCGAGCGTCATGGTGTCAATTTTGTCCTGCAGTTTGAGCAGCGCGTAAAACAAATTTTCGGGGCGAGGCGGGCATCCGATGACGTAAACGTCGACCGGCACGATGCGATCTACGCCTTGCAACACCGCATATGTATTAAATGGACCGCCCACCGAGGAGCAGGCGCCCATCGATATGACCCACTTCGGCTCCGGCATCTGCTCGTAGATTCTTTTCACGATGGGCGCCATCTTCAGGGTCACGGTGCCGGAAACGATCATCAGATCGGCTTGCCGCGGGCTGGGACGAAATACTTCGGACCCGAAGCGCGCTATATCGAAGCGTGCCGTCGACGATGCAATCATCTCGATCGCGCAGCAGGCGAGTCCAAACGTCATCGGCCAGAGCGCCGACTTTCGCGCCCAATTGAAGACATAGTCGACCGTCGAAATCATGAAGTTCTTTTCGAATCTGTTCTGCAGCCAGCTCATGATGGATTGGCTTCAGCATACCGCGTCTCAAAGCGGCGTGCGAGAGCAATTGCCGTCACGTCCTCCTATTCCGCTGACATTTTTGTGCTGGTATTTCTGTCGGCTTGGGTGGCCTGACTTCGACACAACATATACTCAAGATCGCAATGCCGCACTCCGCCAACGCCGCCGTCGCACTAAGAGATTCCAGGTTCCGGCGAACATGGGAATGCGTCCGCACCTCCTTCCCCTGGATGATCGGCATCGCGTTCGGCATTCGGGTGCTTTGCATCATTGTGATGCACACCTATAAAGTGCGTACCACTGAAGACAACTTCGGTTTCGGATGGGAGATGGGGCGCATTGGCGCGTCGATCGCCACGGGCCACGGTTTCGGAAATCCGTTTCAAACGCCGACTGGCCCGACGGCGTGGGAGCCTCCGCTGACGCCATACCTGATGGCGGGCGTCTTCAAAATATTTGGAGTGTACTCGCGGGCTTCGGCGTTCGTTCTCCTCGTGATCAACAGCATCTTGTCAGCGCTGACCTGCATTCCCGTCTTCCTCGTAGCGCGCCGTTCATTCGGAGAGAAGGTCGCAGTCGCATCGGCCTGGACCTGGGCTCTCTTCCCCTACGTCATCTACTGGGACATCAAGTGGATGTGGGAGACGAGTCTTTCCGCGCTATTGATTACGCTAATTTTCTGGCTCGCGGCTTCGATGGAAGACACCGAGGGGGCGAAGCCCTGGCTGCAGTTTGGCTTGGTCTGGGGAATCGCCGCGCTCAACAGCCCCTCGTTGCTATCGTTTCTGCCTGCCTCCGGCGTTTATGCCTGGTACCGGCGATGGCGAGCTGGAAAAAATTCTTTAGCAGGGGTGGCGTTCGCATCTCTAATTTTTGTCGCCATCATCATGCCCTGGCTCGTTCGCAATGATCGCGTGTTCGGCAAGCCGGTTTTCCTGCGGACGAATTTCGGCGCCGAGTTGCGCATGGGCAATGGCCCCTACGCGGATGGAACATGGCAGTCCTATCTGCATCCGGTACATGACGTCGCCGAGTTCGATAGGTACGTAAAGATGGGCGAGCTAAATTACGTCAAGGCTCGCAAAGAGGAAGCGGTCGCCTGGATGAGGGCCAACCCAATTCGGTTTCTGGTCGTCAGCTTGCGAAAAATTATTTACTACTGGTATGGCGTTCCGCGCCAGATGAATCCGCAATGGCTGGAGCCTATCAAGAACTCGATGTTTGCAACATCGTCGCTGCTGACCTTTTTCGGGCTGTTGCTCGCTTTGAGGCAAAGGCGCCCGCAGGCCTGGCTGTTTTTTTGGCTCTTGCTTCTTTACCCGTTGGTTTACTACGTGGTATTCCCCCACGCCCGCTACCGGCATCCGATCGACCCGGCGATTACGATTCTCTGCGTATTCGTCTTATCCCAAGCCCGCAATCCCGGTAAGCCGCATGCTCCAGTTAGCTGAGGTTGCTCTCGCCAGTTCGAGACTGTCCGCTGTAATACACGTCAAAGGTGCCTTTTGAGCGACATTTCCTCATCTGTTTCCTTGACAAATCGCGCCTAAAACCAATACTCTGCGCTTTATAGAAGTTCCACACAGGTGCCCAAGCATGAAGAACGTGTATGAAGTCTTACGACAGAAGGAACTTGAACTGACCCGTCTGGAGAAGGAAGTGGAAGCGCTGCGTGTTGCGGCTCCGCTGCTTTCCGAGGAAAAAGAGACCCAAGAGGCCAACAAGGCAAATGCGACCGCTACCGCATCGCCGCAACCAGTGCGTATCCCTCCAGTTGTAGCCGCGCAGGGTGGTGCACAACCGGCCCGGGCTGCAGGGTGGGAAGACGCCGCGAAGCGCTGGCCTTAAATTCTGAAAAGCGGGTCGGCTTTCAGCTTGTCGTAATCGCACCAGCTCGATTTCGCAACATTTCAATTCGCAACGTCACAATTTCGTAACGTCCCTAAAAGCTCAGATGCTGGACATCTGAAGCCTGGGACTGCTTTGCCGTGTTCAGGCGCGTCCCCCCACAGCCACAGACAGCATCTTTAATCCTGGGTCGTAAAGGCCAGCGTCAGTATGGTCTTCTGCTCGACTTCATGAGCCTTGGCCGAGCCGGTGGCGGGGCTTGCGCCGCCCGATCGCTTTACCGATAGCACCGGCGTCTCCCCGGCAATTCGTTTTAGTCGCGGTAGCACGAACTGCATCGCACCCATGTTGGCAGGCTCTTCCTGAACCCACACAATGTCTCGAGCCGAGCTGTGACGGTGCAGTTCCGCCGCCAATTCTTCTTCCGGGAACGGATACATTTGATCCAGGAAGATGATTGCCGTGCTCATGTCGGCGCGTTTCCGCCGCTCCATGCGAAGTTCGTGGCCGATCTTTCCGGTGCAGATAAGAATGCGTTTGGCTTCCTGCGCTTCGTTATCGGGAATCACGGTCATGAATTGCTGGTTGATCAAGTCTTCGAGCGGTGAAAGCGCATCTGGATTCCGCAACATGCTCTTCGGCGTGAATACGATCAGCGGCTTCCGCCACTTGCGTAGAGCCTGCCGGCGCAGGAGGTGGAAATATTGGGCTGCGTTCGAGGGCTGGCAGATTTGGATGTTGTCGCGCGCTGCCAATTGAAGGAAGCGCTCAATGCGAGCGCTCGAATGTTCCGGGCCCTGGCCTTCGTAGCCATGTGGAAGTAACAACACTAACCCCGACAGTAAACTCCACTTATCTTCGCCGGCGCAGATAAACTGGTCGATCACTGCCTGGGCAACGTTGGCGAAATCTCCAAACTGTGCCTCCCAGAGAACGAGCGCCTCGGGATAGTCGCGGCTGTAGCCGTACTCGAATCCCATCACTCCAGCTTCAGAGAGCGTCGAGTTGTATATGTCGCAGGCGGCCTGCCCTGGAGCGACGTGGCGGAGCGGAACGTATTCCGTCTCGTCCTGAATATCGATAAGCACGGAGTGACGCTGGTTGAAGGTCGCACGCCGCGAGTCCTGGCCTGTCAGTCTCACCGGAATTCCCTGCTTCACGAGAGTCGCGAACGCGAGCGCCTCGGCCATGCCATAGTCGAGCGGCTTCTTGCCTGATCCCATTTCATCGCGCTGCTCCAGAAGCTTCTTCACTTTGGGATGAATGTGGAAGCCCTCAGGATAGGTCGTCAGCCGCTTGCTCAGTTCGGCGAGCTCTTCGTGCGGAACGCTGGTCGGCTGCTCGTATTCAGGTTTGTAGCGCCCTCCGAAGAAGCTGTCCCAATATTTGGGAAGGTCCCGCATCATCGGCTTTTTAGTGAACTTGGTTGCGCTTTTCTGCGCCGCCTCGAATTCGGACTTGATGGCGGATGCCTGATCGGCAACATCATTTGCGCCGATCGCCTTGGCATAAATCTGGTAGAGCGGGGGATGCTCTTTGATCGCCTTATACATCAGCGGCTGGGTCACGGTGGGATCGTCGACTTCGCTATGGCCATGGCGGCGGTAGCCAATCAGATCGACAACCACGTCGGTTCCAAACTTATAGCGGTATTCGGTCGCGATGCGCGAGATGCGGATAACCGAATCGATATCCTCGCCGTTGACATGGAAAATCGGTATGGATTGACGACGCGCCAGTTGTGCCGAGAAGCGCGCGGAGTGCTCTTCCCGAGCGTTGGTGGTAAAGCCGACGAGATTGTTGGCAATCATGTGAATGGTACCGCCAACCGTGAATCCGCTGAGGTCGGCAAAATTCATGGTTTCGGCGGTAATGCCCTGTCCCGCAAAAGCAGCATCGCCGTGCACGAGCACCGGCAGAAACTTGGCGTCGCCGGCTTTTCCGGCTCGATCTTGTTTCGCGCGTGTACGACCGACCGTGACAGGATCAACCGCCTCGAGATGACTCGGATTCGACGCGAGATGGATACGAATTTTTTTGCCGCTGGCGGTAAGGTATTCTCCGGTCGCGCCCATGTGATACTTCACGTCCCCCGAACCAAGGACGCTGCGCGGGTCGACATCTTCAAATTCCGCAAAAACTTCTTCGGCCGCGCGCCTGGCGAGATGGATGATCAGATTCAACCGCCCACGGTGGCTCATCCCCATGACCAGTTCGACCGCGCCATGTTCTCCCGCGACGTCGAGAACCGCATCCATGGCGGGAAGAAGCGAGGTGTTGCCCTCCAGCGAGAATCTTTTGTTGCCAAGATAACGCGACTGCAAGGTCTGCTCAAATATCTCCGCTCGCGCCAGGAGATCGAGCGCCCGCTTTTGGTCGACTTGCGCAGGTTCCGCTTCAATGCGCTCCTGAAGCCAGTGGCGGCGCTCCGGATCGGCGATGTGCATGAACTCATAGCCCACGCTGCCGCAGTAGAGTCGCCGCGCCTCGCGTGCGTACTCGTTGTCGATCTGGAGATCAGGATGCGGCTGCGGAGGCAAGAGGCCGAGTGGGTTCAACTCCGCTTCCAGATATCCGTATTGCCGAAACGATGTTAAAACGCTTTCGCGCTCGAAATTAACGCTTGGTTGCTTCACGACTGTGGGGGCGGCGTCCCGGGCAGTTCCGCGTGTAGAAGTAGCCATATATGGGTCGTCTATAGGATAACGGATGCGAGGCAGGAAGGGGGCTATTCATCAAAACTACCGCAGGGAAAAATCCGGGTTGGCTCAACATCGAAGGATCGGAATCACGCACAAAGCAAATTAGCTTGCGAGGGGCTTCAGAGTTCAGCGAAACAGCGTCATTCGTGATCACTATCGGGGCGCTAGCGTACCGAATCAGGGCACTAGCGTACCGAAATGAGACTCAAATTGGCAAACAGGACGGAAATAAACTCTCCGTTCGCCCTGCCAACCGCAAATGGGTTATTGTCCTCTAAGGTGTACGCCTTAGTGGCGAGGGCCGATCGATTTATCTGCACTAAGGGGGACAATTATCGCAGCGAAATCGGCGGGGACAGTGGCAGCGTAATCGACGCACGGATCTGCCGGCACACATTAGCAGCAGCAGTCAGGGCAGCAGACAGAGCAAAGTTTCTTGATTGGGGTTAGGCCATCGTGCAGAGCCAGGAAGCAAGCATGATAAGTAATCGGGAGCCTTATGAGGCCGATGGAGAACCACACCTTCCCTCGTTCTTCGTGATAGGACCGCCCCGTACCGGCACCACATGGGTGCAGGAGATACTTCAGCATCGCGCCTGGCTAGCCGACCCGGTCAAGGAAACGCGATTTTTCGACAATCATTTTCATCGCGGGCTGCAATGGTATCGCCACCACTATCGCGGATTTTCCACAGACCGGCCGATTGGTGAAATCGCGCCCACTTATTTCGCTTCGTCCATTGCGCGCGCTCGGATTGCACAAATGATTCCGCACGCCAAAGTTGTGTGTACTTTCCGCAACCCGGTTGATCGTGTTATTTCTCTTTATCGCCTGAAGCGCGCATTCGGCCTGATCCCGTGGACCTTCGACGAGGCGCTTGAACTCGATCCTGAACTGATAGAGTCCGGTCGATACTCGCTACATTTGCAGGATTGGCAAGAGTCGCTTCGTCCTGAGCAAGTCTGCGTGATGATCTACGACGACTTGCGGAATAACCCGCAAGCTTTTATCAATTGCATCACCGATTTCATCGGAGTCAGCCGCATCCCCCTCAATGCACGCCATCATCGTTTCGTGTTGACATCCGAAACCATGACATATCCTCGCAACTACCACTGGACGCGTGGGGCCGCTATGCTCTCTGAGTGGTCGCGGGCCCGCCAACTGGGCTCGATGGTTGCCGCCGCAAAACGGCTGGGCGTACACAAGCTATTTCTTGGTGGAGGGCCTACGTTCCAGGACTTGCCCAGTTCGCGAATCGAAGAGCTCTACACTATCTTGCGGCCGGAGGTGGAGAAGTTGGAACATCACTTGAATCGTGACCTTTCGCATTGGAAAAGTCCCCCGGAACCAAGAGCCGAACGCGCAACCGCGTAGCGAACAACGCCTCACAAAATAAAGTTCTTATTGAACGGTCTGTGTGCGTTGTCCGACTTACTAAATCTAAAAAAGTCCCTAATATATCAAGGTATTTTAGAAAGAATTGTGGAAGACCAGTCAGAACTTCGAGAGAATCATCTTCTCGCCGCATTGCCGAAGATTCAATTACAAAGAATTCTGCCGCACCTGGAATACGTTCTGCTGCCGCCCGGCGAAGTGATTTACAACTTTGGAGATGAGTTAACGCACATCTATTTTCCCAATAAGAACACGGTCGTCTCCTCGTTGTGTAACGCAGATGATTACGATGTAGAAGTGGGATTATGCGGTAATGAAGGAGCGGTCGGATTTTCAGCCCTCTTCGGTTCGCAAACTACGCCCCACCAAAATCTGGTGCAAGTCCCGGGCAGCGCGTCACGCTTGACAGTACCTTCGGCGAGAGATGAGTTTCAAAGAGGGGAACGCTTCCAGGAATTGATTCTGAGGTTTGCGCACACAATGTTTGTTCAGGTTGCGCAGACTGCGCTCTGCAATCGACTTCACTCGGACGAAGAGCGGCTCTCAAGGTGGCTGCTGCACAGCAACGACCGAATTGATTTTCAGCAGTTGCCATTGACTCGGGAACTCATGGCAAAGTTACTCGGACGAAGCGCTTCGCAAGCCAGCATCACGGTGGCGATTCTGCAGAAGGCTGGCCTTATTCACTACAACGAATCACAAGTCGTTATCACCGATCGCGAGAAGTTGGAAAGTGCTGCCTGTAGTTGCTACTGGGTAGTGCGACGGGAAGCGGCAAAGCTACTGGATACACTGAAACTTGCATAATCATGCGCTGAAATCTATTCGCACCCGGGTTGCCGAGGCATTTCGTAAACCACGGCTCACAACCGCACCTTCTCAATGATGTAAAATTGGTGCGGCGAGCAGACAGCTTCCCGCTTCTGCACTGTGTGATCTTGCCGGTCTAGTTGAATGGCCTGCGTTCCTTGATCAATAGAATTGAAGCTTTAAGTCGATTCTTAACACGAAAATGCCAAATATCAGGTAGAACCGCAGCCTTGAAGGTTGACGGCACATTCCTGTCAGGAGAGTACTGAAAATGGCGAAGATTGCTAAGACAGCTGACCGCAAGAAGGTGATGGATACGACAAAGTCAACGGCATGCCCAAAGTGCGGCAAAGAAACCCGCATCGTCAAGCGCATGAAAGATCGTGAGCGAGGGGTGCCGGGTGGAATCTATATTTCGTGCTCTGGCTGTGAATTTTTCGAAAAACTGTAGAAATTTAAAGTAATTGGATGGAGAGATGGGGCACCTCGCCCCTCGTCTCTTATTTTGGCGTTTTTCTACGCTTTCCGCTCTTTTTTCTGCTCTGGACGGCATTAAATCAACGATTTTATTACCCTAACTGGCTCAATATCGCCCGCGTCTCGCCCGCCGGATCCTTGGCTTCTGTGATGGGTCGTCCTACAACAATGTGCGAAGCTCCGGCGGCGATCGCCTCTGCGGGTGTGACGACCCGGGCTTGATCGTGAGGACCGCTACCCGCCGGACGAACTCCGGGCGTAACAATGGCGAAATTCGATCCAAACTCCTCGCGAAGCGCTGCGGCTTCCTGCGCTGAGGCTATAACCCCGTGGCAACCATTGGAAAGCGACAACGCGGTCATGCGCAATACCTGTTCGAGCACACCGCCTCGCAGACCGATTTTGCCGAGCTCTGTATCGTCAAGGCTGGTCAGGACGGTTACGGCGAGGATCTGGAGCTCTGGGGCGGCATTCTGCGAAGCTTCGACGGCGGCTGTCAGCATCTTGCCGCCCCCGGCTGCATGCACGGTCAGCATGCTCACCTTCAACTGAGCCGCCTGGTTCACGGCGGCGGCCACTGTGTTTGGAATGTCGTGGTACTTAAGATCCAAAAACACGCGCCGGCCTGAACTGACCAGTTCTTGCACCACGCTGGGGCCCTCCGCCGTGAACAACTGCATGCCTACTTTGTAGGCATGCGCGGAATCGCCGACTGCAGCCACCACATTGCGGGCGGCTAAGGCGGTGGAAACGTCCAAGGCAACGATGAGCCGCTGTCGCGGATCCGTCTTCATCGTTGCCGAGTGTAACGTTCAGGAAGAATGTTGGCTAGGGTATTTACAATCCTGCTCTAGAGCGACTTTCATTGCTTCAAGTTGGGCGATAAAGGTCGAGGCGGACTTTCTGAACTCCGCGGTCTTTGAAACCGAGAGCGCGCGCGGCGTTATAGGATACGTCGATAATCCGGTTGTCCACGTACGGACCGCGGTCATTGATCCGTAGGATTACGGCCTTGCCGTTGGTCAAGTTCGTCACTCGGACATAAGTCCCGAGCGGAAGTGTGGTGTGAGCGGCAGTGAAATCATTCATGTCGTACGGCTCACCGCTGGCGGTCTCTTTGCCCTGAAAATATTCGCCATACCAGGAAGCAGTACCCACTTGGTAGGGCTTTGGGTTCGCTGGCTTCTGCGTCTTTTGAGTCTTTGCCTGCGCGGTCGTAACCACAGGCTTCGTTACTGTTGCGGCTTCCAGGCTGCTCGGCCCGGATGCGGCTCCTGCCCCAATACTGGCTACCGATAAAATCACTGCCAGCGTTTCGGCTATTCGTCGTCGCATTCGTTTCCTCCCAAACTAGAAAGTCGGTTGTCGTCGCTTGCCCCCTTTTTCTCAAGCGTTAACGAAATGCTACGTTTCGAGCAGACAGGTGTCAATGCCTATTAACCCCTACAGGTAAACCCTAAGTAGTAAGTAATGCAATGACTTACCAGTGGAAAACTAGGTCGATTCAGTGGCTATCGTGATGAAAACAGACGACTGAAACCTGATTACCGGTGGGTTACGCCTCGTATGTTTTTTGGTGAGGGCATCTACAAATGCTTGCGAATTAGGCATTTACGAACATCTCACGCTAACACCATTACAATCAGTAAGTTAGCAGGGTTTGGAGGTTACTGAAGTCTAGTTTTTGGGGACTGCGGTCCCTAAGTAACCCCTCATAATGAGTACTGCTCGGCCAAGACTTCCCCTCATTCGCAGTTCAGTTTAGAGTGAACGGCATGCTAGCGACCCCGCCAGTCGTATTAACCATCGCCGGATTTGATCCTTCTTCGGGAGCCGGCGTCACCGCCGATCTGAAGACGATTGCGGCCCACGAATGCTACGGCATCGCGTGTATCAGTGCACTGACTGTGCAGTCCACGAAAGGGGTGAGACGTTTCGAGACTGTGGATGCCAAACTTATCTCCGACACTCTGGAGGAACTGGCCTCAGACTTTTCGGTTGAAGCAGTCCATATAGGTATGCTGGGAAGCGAGGCGGTTCTCTCGGCGGTAGCCGCTTTCTTAACGATAAGCAAGCTCCGGCATGTCGTGGTGGACCCAGTCTTAAGGTCAAGCTCCGGAGCAGATCTGCTTGGTCCTGAAGCCTCCCGTGCACTCCTCGAAAAGCTCTTACCGATTGCTGAGCTCTTCACGCCGAATATCGACGAAGCCGCCGCCTTGACGGGCATGCCAGTCACGAACCTCGCTCAGATGCGGGACGCGGCTAATCGCCTGCACTCCATGGGAGCAGCGAATGTGGTTGTTACCGGGGGCCACCTAGAGAAAGCTACGGACCTCTTGAGCTTTACGACGGCGCGGGGCGTTGAGACCGAGGTGTTCAAAGCCGATCGGCAACGATCGAAATCAACTCATGGCACGGGCTGCGCATTCTCGACCGCGTTGGCTTGCCATTTGGCGCATGGCCGGGGAATACCGGAGGCCGTCCTGCTGTCTAAGGCTTATGTATCGGCAGCCATTTCGCATGCTTACCCCATTGGGCAGGGAGTGGGGCCCTTAAATCATCTGTATCGCATGCAGGAGCACCGGCGCGCGAGCGTGGTTATTGCCGAGGCTGAGAGCGCCCACTCGCGAAATTAAAGATTGAGTTCGAAATTATGATAGGGGGAGGAGGGGGAGGGAGGAACGAAACGAGCTGTTTACTCCGCTTTACTCCTTCAATAAACAGCCGCCAACGAAGGCTGCAAGCGCACCTAGCAGCCACTCGATTCTCGACATTTGAATCGCCTGTGAATCCAGTGGGGTCTTGGCGGTGAAGAGGACGCCAACCGATAGCGCCGCCAGCAAACACAACGCTCCCAAAAGAAATGCCGCTGTTGCCATCCTCGAAAGGCCGAGTTGACCAGCTAAAGCGGTAAACGCCATCATGCCTGGAATCTTAAGTTCTTCGGCAGCCGCGAGCGAAGGACGTTTCAATCCGCAGGAGTGGCAATAAACGGAGCTAACGATGAACTCGGTACCGCAATCCGCGCACGCGCGACTTCGTTCAAGCTTGATAACATTTTCCGATGATAAGAGCGGCGGATGCCAAAACTCGTGGTGGACTTGATTCACTGCTTCTGCCATAAAAGGAGAACTTCTTGTGTGTACTTTGATTAGAGTAAAGGCAACTGAATAGCCAAATGAATTTATTGCAAATATTAGAGATGGCCTGTCGTAGCTGTGCTTCAGGCAGCTTTGTCGAGCAAGATTTACGTGATGAAAGCGGAATTTCCCCTATTTTTCGGTGAGAGGGACGGGGGCTTTAAATCGGTGAGGTGTAAAGGTTTTGGATGTATCTCTGCACGATTTTAGAGAACATGTTGGAACAATCCTTGACCTATCGCCGTATGATATTCCGTATCCAAACTATTCAAAGACGAAGTGAGGTTTGCCAATGTATTGCAATGCATGCGGAAAATCGATTGTGGACGACGCCAGGTTTTGTTCTTACTGTGGCAACGTAGTGGGAAACCCGCCGATAGCAAAACAACTGATCCG
>JANYKL010000055.1 GCA_025361625.1 Acidobacteriaceae bacterium | reverse complement strand
CCCGCGCTTGCGAGCGTCTTCAAGTCCAGGAGAAAGGTATCGGTAGCATCGTCATTAGCAACCTGCCTTTTCCCGCGCCCGCCTGTCTTCTGCCGCGATGCAAAACAAGTGACGCCGATAATCTCTCCCATCTCACGAAGCATTGCTTCAGCCCACCGCGTCAACTTCTTCACCTCAACGGCGCCGTCACAGTAGGCCCATGCCAGCAACCGTTCATCCTCCGCGTTTGCGAAAAATTCAATTTCTTCCACTCCGACCGGACAACCGCATCCGCGAAGCTCGGTCATTCGCTTGATGACTTTGTTCAGCAATGGTGAACTGATCGGGCATTCGCTCACAGGAAGAAAATCATGCGAGGCAAATTTGAAATATCCAAGAGCGAACTCCGGAGATAGCCGGACCTGCAATCGCGTTCGGTTGCGATAATTCCAAGCTGGAGAGGGGTGCAAGCTGATCTCAGCCGGCAATTCAATCTTGGCGACGCGTCCAAGGGTTTCGCGCAAAATTTCTGCTTTGAACTTCAACTGCAACTCGTAAGGAATGTGCTGGTAGTGGCAGCCTCCGCAGCGCAGATAGTAAGGGCACTGAGCCTCGACGCGGTCGCGCGAAGGTTCCGCGATCTTTGCGCCCTCGATGCGAGAGAAGCCGCTTTTACCCGGCTTCAAATCCGCATCAATTCTTTCTCCCGGCAAGACGAATGGCGCGAAAACGGCGAGGCTGCGCCCGCTAGAGTCAGGAGGCGTCCGAGCTAAGCCATCGCCACCGTAGATCAACTTTTCGATGGTAAGAAGCAAGATGTAAGTGTAGCGCTACTGAAAAGAGCTATTCGGGTCACTCTCGTCATTGTTCTAGAAAGCGTCGAGTTGGCCGGACGACATTCTTCGAACGGAAACAGTGGGATGATTCCATCAGTGCATGTAAAACAAACTAAGCCGCGGCACGCCGAACCGCTCCATGATCCTCTTGTGAAGATATTGTTTGTGCAGTTGTTCAACCTGCCCTGCTGTCATATTTCGCCGGTAGGGCGCGATATCGCGATCAGCCTCAGCTTTCACTTGCAGCAGGACGTCATCGTCAGTGGCCGCCGTGAGCACCGCAAAAAGCTTTTCTTCCAATACAGTGAGTCGCCGCTCTAAATCCTCAAGCCGCGGCACCTTGCCACTCGTCTCGATAGTTTGCGCGATCTCTCGAAGAGATTGGGCTTCTTCCGCAACCAACTCACGCGGCGAAAACCCAGCGCGGGACGGCAATTTCCCCAGCATCAATTTGTCTGCATTGCTTCTCAGAAAGGTTACAATCTGCGCCGCGTCAAACGCTGGTTCGCGTTTTATTTCATCTTCACTCGCCGTCCCAACCGCCGCTTCCTTCATATCTTCAGCCGCCGCCAACACGGCCTGCGAGCAATATGCCAAGCTGTTAACTTTTTTTGATTTTGAAGGGCGCTGATCGTACTTATCAAAGGCGTCGTCAATACCCCGAAGAACTGCATCAAGCGGAACTCCCGCGCTTTTCCAGGTCTCAATCAGCGCCCAATCGAGAGTCGACAGCAGTAAAATGCCGGCTCGCCGCTTCTGAAAGTGCTCTTCAATCTCGGTGAAGTAGTTAAAGTAATTTTCCACGGCTCAGCGAGTTTTGGGAGGCTTCGATGATGGCCATGGCTTCGCGGAACCATCATTGGATTTCGCAGCGCTTGGAGTCTTGGTAGCCTTCGAAGCAGCATCACGCCGAAACGACTGGTTGCGATCCCAAATGATCCGCAACCCTTCCAGGGTAAGAAATTCGTCGACCTCTTTAATAAAGTGGGAGACGGTACCAAAGAGCGATCCCAGCCCGCCCGTCGCAATCACCCGCGTTTCTTCACCCATCTCCGTGATCAGCCGTTCGAGGATGCCATCGATCAATCCCAGGTATCCGTAATAAAGTCCCGACTGCAAGCTGCCAACCGTATTCGAGCCGATGACGCGAGCAGGCTTTCGAATTTCTACGCGCGGCAATCGAGCCGTCCGTTGAAATAACGCGTCAGCCGAGATTCCGATCCCCGGACAAATGACACCGCCCATGTATTCGCCTTTTTTCGAAACACAATCAAACGTGGTGGCAGTGCCGAAATCGACGACTACGCACGGACCACCAAACTTCTCGAAAGCGGCCACCGCATTGACGATCCGATCCGCTCCCACCTCCGCGGGATTGTCATACAGCACTTGCATGCCAGTCTTGATGCCGGGCTCGATAAAAAGCGGCTTGATGTTGAAATAACGTTCGCACACCTCACGCAGGACGAAGTCAAGAGGAGGAACAACCGAGGAAATCACAATCCCCTGAACGTTCGAAACCTCCAAGTTTTTCATGGAAAAGAGATTGCGGAAAATTACGCCGTATTCATCGACGGTTCGCGTGAGATGCGATCCGACCCTCCAGTTCGCAACAAGCCGCTCGTAGCGCGTGTTTTCAGCCGTCACATCATCGCCCGCGCGATGCGCCACCGGAGCAAATACCCCCAATACCGTGTTCGTATTCCCAACATCAATGACTAGAAGCATAGAGATTTCTTTATTAATAATTTGCTATGAGTGATTGCAAAGTCGCGGCCGTTTGTAACAAATTCCAAATCACCGATCACAACTTGCCAACGACGCGAACTGTTCCGCTGATCACCGTCTGCATTCCAGCCGAAGTTTTCACGCGCAAAAACCCCCGCTCATCGAGGCCTTCCGATATCCCGGTAAATTTCTCATCATCTTCGACTCGAATTTTTTGGCGTCGCACCATCGACGAACTGGCTTCGAAGCGTCGCAAAATCGCCGCACGAGAGCCCGCCGCTTCGATCAACGACCGATACTCCCGGTCGAGCGATTTTAGCAAAGCGGCGCAGAGTTCGATTCGTGACCACTCCGCTCCGGTTGCGACCCGTAATGAAGTAGCGCTTTCCCGCAGTTCCGACGGAAATTTCGTCTGGTTAACGTTGATCCCGATTCCAACCACAAGATAGCGGACACGCGTGGCCTCGGCATTCATCTCCGTCAGAATTCCGCAAAACTTTTTCCCGTCGAGCAACAAATCGTTAGGCCACTTCAAATCCACCGTCAGTAGCGGAGCGATTTCCATCACCGCGCTGCTGACTGCTAGCCCCGCCGCCAGGGAGAAAACGAGCGCGTCCGAAGGTGGCATTTCCGGACGCAGAATTACTGAACAGTAAATGCCCGACGACCGAGCCGAATGCCACACATGCGCCGATCGACCGCGCCCCGCCAGTTGTTCCTCGGCAAGGAACACGCTCCCCTCCGGAGCGCCATCGGCCGCAGCCAGCATTGCATCCGTGTTGGTCGATCCGGTTTTGTAGTAATGATGAATGAGCTTGCCAGCCTGCTGGCCAAAAATTGTCCCCCTCAGCGAGCGGGCAAGCATCTCTGGCAGTAGCAAATCAGGTACAGCCCGAAGTCGATAACCAGTCGCCGGATGCCCCACAACATCTACCCCCAAGGCACGCAACTGCTGCACCAACCGCCATACCTCCGAACGGCTGGTCCCAATTTCTTCGGCAATCTTGGTGCCGCTCACGACGACAGTCGCGTTATCCATCAAGAGACGGACGATCCGACCAACTCGGACATCCGTAGCCGTGTGAACCGAAGGCAGCCTGCGCGATTTAGAGAAAGAGGGGATGAAGGGAATTATAAACAGGAGCTGTTCCGTATGGGGGGACGCGGCATAGATGCACTTAGGCTACGCATGCACCAGCTACGCCGCGGATACCCGCATGCTCATATCGACAGCAGTGGCACACTGCGT
The DNA here is from genome assembly GCA_025361625.1 of Acidobacteriaceae bacterium. Lineage (GTDB taxonomy): Bacteria > Acidobacteriota > Terriglobia > Terriglobales > Acidobacteriaceae > Acidiflorens. Next base: position 6,105 of record JANYKL010000055.1, on the reverse strand, counting down.
CAAAGCTCCGACGGAGATAAAATCGACGCCAGTCTCAGCATACGAGCGGACATTTTCCACGGTGATTCCGCCTGCACACTCCAGCGGAATCTTCTTCTCGCGCTTAGAACAAATCTCGACCGCTTTTCGAACATCCTCTACGCTGACATGGTCGAGCAAGATCGCTTCTGCCCCGTGTTCAAGCGCCAGGTGCAACTCTTCGAGCGAACGCACTTCAACTTCGATCGGCTGCGCGCCCCGTCGGCTGCGAACCGCCTGCTCCAAAGCGGGAACGGTTCCGCCGGCCAGCGAGATGTGATTATGTTTGATCAGCACGCCATCTGAAAGATCCAGCCGGTGATTCTGCCCGCCCCCGCATCGCACTGCATACTTGTCAATGACGCGAAGGCCTGGCGCGGTTTTGCGAGTATCCAGAATCCGAACTTTCGTGCCTTCGACCGCATCGACAAACTGGCGTGTGTTCGTGGCAATCCCCGCCATGCGCTGCAAAAAGTTCAAAATGACCCGCTCGCATGACAAAATCACGCGCGCGTTATGCCGAATCACCGCAATCTGCTGCCCCGCTCTCACCCGAATCCCATCAAACACCGAAGGGTGGCTCGTCACTTCGTAGTGAGAATTAATCGCTCCATCGAGCTCCGCATAGACATCAAAAATTCTTGGAATGCATCCGAGCCCAGCAAGAATGCAAGCCTCTTTCGCAACGATTGTGGCTGAAGCGCGCTGATTCGCATCGATGCAAGCCGAACTGGTAGCGTCGCGCGTAGCCCGGTCTTCATTGAGCGCGTTCTCAAGAATCGCCGTTATGCGCCTTGAATTCCAATCCATAATCTAGACCAGCGATCCTAAATCAAACCCTTCACCGAGTCTGTCATTCCGATCTTAGCGAAGCAGCATCTATGCAACCCACAAGGGCTCAAGGAACAGGTAACTCCTTCAACTGCGCATCAATTTTTTCCCGCAGGATGACCTGGTCTGAAACCTGCTTCCGCAACCCGTCCACCACATGCGCCGGAGCCTTCCCCAAAAATTGCTTGTCTCCGAGCCTCGCCTGTGCTCCGCCCAACTGTTTCTCAATTTTCTCCAACTCTTTCTTCAGCCGCTCCCGTTCCGCCGCCACATCGATTTTCTTTTCGTAGATCGCATGGACATCAAACCGCGAAGTGCTGCGCGTCCCTGCCATATTCGCGAGAGATTGCTCTACGAAAGTAATTTTCTCCACATTCGCCGGACGGTCAAGCAAAACTGCATTCGCGTTCTTCTCGAGCATGGCGCGCATCGCAGGCTCGTGAGCAAATACCTCAACCGGAATCTTCACCTTTGGCTCAACCTTCAGCTCGGCCCGCAAATTGCGCACGCTGACGATCAAATCCTGCAGGATCGACATCTCCGTCTCCGCTTCAAAATTAGTCTGCTTTTCATCACGCGCAGGATAAGCCGCCAAAGCGATCGACTTCAGCGGAGGCTTGCCGTCGTACATTGCATGCCAAATCTCTTCCGTAATAAACGGCATCACCGGATGCAACAACCGCAAAGAGGCTTCGAACAGGTTGACCAGGTTCGTGCAAGCCACCCGCGCCACGGAACTATCAGCGCCTTCATCGAAAAGAAGACGAGGCTTGATTAACTCCAGATACCAGTCGCAGAGGTCTCCCCAAAAAAAGTCATAAATACGAGCCGCCGCCTCATCGAAGCGATAGGTTTTCAACGAGGAATTCACATCCCCTGCTGCCCGATTAAACCGGGAAAGAATCCAGCGGTCCTCAAGCGTCGCATCGCTAAACGAAGTGACGCCTGCGCGCGCTGGATGCCCCTTTCTTGAATCCGGCCGCAAGCCGGAGTCGATCCGATCCACGTTCATGAACATGAACCGAGCCGCATTCCAAATTTTGTTGGCAAAATTGCGATATCCCGCCGTCCGGCTCTCGCTAAAAGCAATATCCGTTCCCGGAGCCGCCATCGCCGCCAGCGTAAACCGCGTCGCATCCGTCCCGTATTGCCCAATCACCTCAATCGGATCAAGCACATTCCCCTTAGTCTTCGACATCTTCTGCCGCTCCGCATCCCGCACCAGTGCATGAATGTAGACCTCGCGAAACGGCACCGAATCCCGCAAGGAATCATCAGACTCCAAGCGGGAAGACTTTGACTTCAAAGAAGAATGCGAGTGTCCCACACTAAACGCCGCGCCCGTTGCGTTCAGTATAGGTCCATCCGAAACGGATCCATCCGAATCGAGTCCGCCCGAACTCGATCCACGAGAAGAAGGTTTATGCGGCGGAGCCATGAACCAGCACCCCAGCATAATCATCCGCGCTACCCAGAAAAATAAAATGTCAAAGCCCGTAATCATCAACTGATTCGGATAAAACACATCCAGATCTCGCGTCGCGGCCGGCCATCCCAGGGCGGTAAACGGAAGCAGCCCTGACGAGAACCACGTATCGAGCACATCCGTCTCCTGTTCGAGCTTGGCGCCGCCGCACTTCGTACACGCCGTAGGAGCCTCGCGCGCAACAACAACTTCCTTACACTGCCCGCAATACCACGCCGGAATCCGATGCCCCCACCACAGCTGCCGCGAGATGCACCAGTCGTGGATATTATTCATCCAGTTCAAATAAATCTGCGCGTAATTCTCCGGCGTGAACCGAATGTATCCCTTCTCCACCACCTCAATCGCCCGCTTCGCCAGCGGAGCAATCTTGATGAACCACTGCGTCGAAAGCCGCGGCTCGACAATCGTTCCCGAGCGATCGCACTTCCCGATTGCAATCGTGTAATCCTTCGTCCCTACAAGAAATCCCTGGGTCGAAAGGTCCTCTACAATTCGCGCCCGCGCCGCAAGCCGGTCAAGCCCCGCGTACGGCCCGGCATTCACATTCATCTTCGAATGCTCGTCGATCACTTCAATCTGCGGCAGGTTGTGGCGTTGCCCAGCCTCAAAGTCATTCGCATCATGCGCCGGAGTCACCTTCACCGCGCCCGTCCCAAATTCCGGCTGCGCCAGTTCATCGGCGATGATCGGAATCTTCCGATTCATCAGCGGCAGCATCACATGCTTGCCATGCAGATGCAGGTAGCGCTCGTCCGCAGGATTCACCGCAATCGCCACATCGCCGAGCATCGTCTCCGGACGCGTCGTCGCGACCGTAATAAACTCCGCCTCGCCTGAACTTGGTCCCAAGCCCGAGCCCGAGCCCGACTCCGACTGGGCTCCCGCGTCCACCACCGGATAGCGGATCTCGTAGAGCTTGCCCGCCACATCCTCGTGCTTCACCTCGAGATCCGAGATCGCCGTGCCGCAGTCCGAGCACCAGTTCACGATGTACTTCCCGCGATAGATCAGCCCATCTTCATAGAGACGGACAAACGCCTCCTTCACCGCCGCCGACAAATTGTCGTCCATGGTGAAGTACTCGCGCCCCCAGTCCACAGACGCGCCCAGCCGCTTCATCTGATCGAGAATCGCGCCGCCGTAATGGCGCTTCCATTCCCAGACGCGCTCAATAAATTTCTCTCGCCCCAGTTCGCGCCGCTTGATGCCCTCGCTAGCCAGCTGGCGCTCGACCATCATCTGCGTAGCGATCCCGGCATGGTCGGTCCCCGGAAGCCAAAGCGCAACCTCGTCCCGCATTCGATGCCAGCGGACGATAATGTCCATCTGCGTCTGGTTCAGCATGTGCCCCATATGCAATCGCCCCGTAACATTTGGAGGCGGCAGGAGCAAAGTAAACACCGGACGCGATTCGTGATTGGGCGAGCCAGTGTCAGACGAACCAGGTTCAGGCAAGTCAGGTTCAGACGAACGAGGGTCAGACAAATCAGGCGGAGGCGTTTCGACATGAAACAACTTCTCCCGCACCCAATATTCCGCCCAGCGCGCCTCAATAGCGCCTGGTTCATAAGCTTTCGGCAATTCGTGCGGCATAATGTTTGGATTTAACGAAGTGAGCTGGAACGTCTGATCTTACAGGCGTGCGAAAAGAAGGGTCAAACTGGAGAGGGGAGGAGGGAAAGTGACCCCTAAATCGCGCCCCGTTACTGAAGAGTAAACATGAAGAGAAGTATTGAAGTTTTTCTGAGGATAAAACGCATTCAGGTCTTTGACTTAATCGAGGCTGTCGCAACACAAATTCTCTTCTTTTTCGCCGATATACTCGTCATCAACCAACCGGTTCACATCGATCCCAGGTGTCACGGTGCGGTATGACGCGAACGGTGAATTACTGACAGACAATCTGAACACATACACCTGGAACGTTTTCAGCAATCCCGTAACGGTCAATACCACAACTCTGACCTACGATGCGTTTGGCCAGATGGTTGAGCGCAGAATGGGTCGGCTTATACTGAGATCCTTTACAGTCCGGTGGGCAGAACGGCTCTCATGAACGGGCAGACTCTGAGCAAGGCATTTGTAATCTTCCGGGAGGAGCGACCGCGATCTACAATTCCACCGGCCTCGCCTATTACCGCCACTCGGATTGGCTCGGGAGTTCACGGCTAACCTCAACTCAAGCGCGGACCCTCTATTCGAGCACTGCCTATGCTCCATTTGGCGAGCAGTATAAGCTTGCGGGAACTTCCGACGCGTCGTTCACCGGGCAGAATGCCGACACGGCTACCAACCTTTACGATTTCACTTTTCGAGAGCACAGTCCGTCCCAAGGTAGGTGGATTTCGCCAGACCCGGCGGGAGTCGCAGCGGTTGACCCAACGAATCCGCAGAGTTGGAACCGGTATGCTTACGTGCTCAACAATGCCCTTGCGCTGATTGATCATTATGGACTCGAGGACACTGGCTGCGACGGTAAGGACTGGGTGTGTCCTGAACCGAGCGGCGGTGGTGGTGGTGGCGCCGACCCCGGTTTCACGTTCTCTAAAGATGTTTGGGCTGACGGCGACCCCGGTTTCACGTTCACTAAAGATGTTTGGGCTGACGGCGGAGGGATAAGCTGGCTTTTTGACAACGGAATCTCTTGGGGATCAGGGCCTGTTAATGTAGGATTCGGAATCACAAAGGGTGGACCCGGAAAAGGGGCGGCACCGACAATGTTTTTGGTGCCAACTTCAGATAATTGTAACGCTTCAGGTCGACATATCAACTATGTGCTGCGGGGCAACGGGCAAAATGACTACTATGTTCGCGAAGTCCTCACGACCAACGGAACTCAGACAGATATGGTGAGCGGGGCCACCCTCAATGGGTTCCCTGATTGGATAACGTGGGTGGCAAGCCCGACAGTAGTGACTCAGACATTTCTAGGTTCAGCTCGTGATCCCCGACAAGGTCCAGTTCAAAGTTTTGCATTGCCGGTACAAAGAAATATTGGAGGTTGGCCCATATTTCTCGACCAACAACCTATTCAAAGGACGAAGAGCAATATTCTTGTTGCGAACCAGCCATGTCCAGTCAATTAGTACGGGTCGTAATTATCGCCATCGTAGCTATCGCCGTTACCGCGTGGGCTGCCAGTCTTGTTGGTCGCTCTCAAAGTTCACAAGCGGGTCGTCTTTTACACGATCTTTACCAAATGAAGCCGGACAGCACCACTTATGAAGCGGCACGGGACCTAACAATTAGGTACGGGGGCCATAGCGTGGGGGAGTGCACGAAGGAAGCCTGCCAATTCGACATAACAATTTCGAATGAAGCTTATTCTAAACTGGGGCTTGCCAGACCGAAGCAATTTAGTGCCACCCTCTTAGTGAAAGATGGTCGAGTAAAGCGAATTTCCTTCAGTATTGTGTGCTCTCCATCGCATATCGACCAAAATCCTTTTGGTATAGGTGTTAGCGTCACCGACGAGTCCTGTTTTCCCTGTTATGAAGGCCAGCGTTCATTCTTGGCGAAGGCCAACGGAGTTGATTCAGACCGTCCAATGCAGATCATTATTGAGGTGACAAGGGCCTCAACTCTAGAACAACGGAAAGCCGCCTACGCGCTTGATCTAGTCTGCTTGAGCGAATTGGGTGAATGCCCACGACTCGATAAGGTGGCCCCTGCTGCTTGGCAAGAAATCAGACAACAAACGATGCACTAACATATGGACTTGTTTTTTGACAGCCACAAAGGACACCAGCCACACACCACCCAACAAT
>JANYKL010000015.1 GCA_025361625.1 Acidobacteriaceae bacterium | reverse complement strand
ATGGACGACGATCGTGTCGCGGGGCTGCAGTTTTACGTTCTGGTTCGGATTATGTCCCTTCACTACCTCTTTGTAGTTGAAGGGAATTCGAGTCGGAGTGCCTTCCGGGCCTTGTCGCAAAATGTAGATTGATTTCTGTTTGGCGAAATCACGAAAGCCGCCAGCCATGGCGATCGCATCGAGCACCGTCGCGGAGTTGATCAGCGGATAAGATCCCGGCTTGGTGATCTGCCCAAGAATATTGAATTTCTGGCTGTTGATCTGCTGCACGATCACCGTAACTTCGGGCTCGGCAATGTAATTCTTCAGACGGCTGGCAATCTCTTGCTCTAATTTCAGCGGAGTTCGTCCCGCAGCCTGCACTTCGCCCATCAAAGGCAGCGATATTTTTCCATCCGACCGAACGGGTATGGAGCGCGAGATGTCAGGCTCTTTCCAAACGTTGATCGCCAGAACGTCGTCATTGCCAATCGTAAAATTATCGTCGTGCGCCTTCGCGTTCGCCGCCGTATCGAGGCTTGCACTGGCCGCGGCCGAACTTGGAGCGCCCGAAGTTGGAGCCGACGAACTTGGAACGCCCTGGCTGGGAGCGGCCGAACTAGGCGTGCTTGCGGATCCCGCCTGGGCCTGCGACCAGCAAACGATCGACGCAAAAACACTCAGCGAGAGCAATGCAAATCTCATCCGCTTGGAGTCAGCTTTATTCATAAAAAATGTTGAAATCTCAACCACGGCTCAACTTACCTTGCCGCTGCGCTTTTCGTTCTCAAGGTGAATCAGGCGTGTCTCGGTCATCGGAGAAAGATAGGCGGGCGTTGCAGTCATTCTATAGCGCTCAATCTTATAAAGCAGCGTCCGATAGCTAACCTTTAAGAGTCGCGCCGCCGCTTTGCGATTCCAGCCGGTTTTCTCTAACGCGGCCCCAATTGCATTTCTTTCAGTCTCAGATTTCACGTTCTGAATAATAGACTTGAGCGAGCTCGACGTCAGCTCGGTTCCGGCTGTCTCCTTAGCGGCCATAAATATCGGGAGCGCACTTGCCGGGGCTAAGCTCGCGACCGGATGACCCTCCGTCCTCGCCAGCATCGGCTCCTGGTCTCCAGCTACAAGATAACGCTTTACGAATGTCTCCATCTCAGGCAGGTTTCCTGGCCAGGAATGGCTCGTGCAGGCATCGGTCGCCGACTGCGTGAACTCTCTCGGTGGAAGGCCATAATGGCGGGCAATTTTATGCATCGAGTAGTGGAGAAGAGTTTTAATCTCTTCCTTCCGCTGCCGCACCGGCGGAACATGAACGGTGAAGGCGCTGAGCCGGTAGTAAAGATCCTCGCGCAGCCGGTTTTCAGCGAGGGCACGCTCGAGTTTCGCGCTGCTCGTAGCCAGAATGCGCATCCCCCCAGACGCTGCATTCTGCTCGCCCCGTGAAAACTGATGTTGCTGGATCGCCTGCAAGAATCTGTATTGCAGCGGCAGCGGTATTTCCGCGACCTCTTCGATGAGAAGAGTGCCTCTTTCAGACCGCTCCAGTTTTCCGAAGCTGCTTTTCCCATCCGCGTGGCCTGCATAGCTGAGGTTAGCTCGCCCGAATAATTCGACTTCGAGCAAGTGCGCCGGCGTGGTTGCACAATTCACCCGGTGAAAATTGAAGCCCGAATGGACTGAAAGTTTGTGAATCAGCCGCGCCACAACCGACTTGCCACTTCCAGGTTCACCGAGAATCAGCACGGGCACATCCACCTGGGCAAGCAACTCGGCTTGCGCACGAAGCTTCTGCATCACGGGGCTGATATTCAAAAAATATTCGTCTTCGCCGACATGCTCGATATCGTCGCTCACGATCGCCGGGTTGATCGCCTTCGACGTCGAATGAAGATGTTTGCGCACGACGTCTTCGAGTTGAGCGTCGTTCAACGGCCTGATCAATACTTCTCCAGCGCCAAGGTTCGTCGCATCTTTTTGCTTGGTCGCATCCTCTGGATGGAACACCGCAATTACGGGAAGATCAGGGCTGATGCGGCGCAGCCAGCGCAGTATATGCAGGCTATCGCTATCACCACGCGGCATATCCAGTATCAGCAGATGAGGAGTCACGCCCGACTGTATGCGCTCCATCGCTTCCCAGCCGCTGGAAGCGGTTTCCAGATTCCACGAGTTCGCCTCTCCGATCGACCAGAGGGGTCGCAGCAGCGCAATCTCGCGGCTTACAACAAGGACACGTGCTGTCGCTATGGTTTCGGACATTGTTCTATTTTCTGAATTTATTTTCTTGCGAAAGTTTGACGGGCTGAGTTGGACGGAAGTTAACAGTCAGTAGGAACAGAGGGGTTAGAGCGCTTCCAGGTCGTAACCTTCAATGCGAACCGCCATCGATCTTTGAATCGCTTCCACCGAGACAACCAGCGAGCTTTCACCGGACCGGGCAACCAGAATGCCCTCGACCCCGTTCAACGCTCCACTCTTAATGCGCACGCGTTGTCCGATTTTCAGGAACGGATGTGAAGTCCAGGGCCGTTGCCCGTCAACTACGGCGCGAACCGCGTCGATCTCTGCATCGGGAATCGGAGTGCCTTCTCCGCGCGGCCCGACGAATCCAAACACGCCGTCGACGCACAGTATGCGGAGGCGATCCACCTTCGAGGGCGCGAGCTTTGCGAATAGATAATTCCTGAATAACGGAAACTGGATGATCTTTTTGCGATCGCTCCATTTACGTACTTCGCTCACGACCGGCAAGAATGTGACAACTCCGCGCTCCTCGAGCCGCTGCGCTACAACCCTTTCGCGATTGACGCGGGTCTGCAGCGCATACCAGCATTGGACTTCGTTCGCCTCGGTCCAAGCGTTTGTCGAATTTTCCAGTAACTCGATGCAAGCAGCCATAGCTTCGCCCTATCGGTCACACTCTTCAGGAGTGAATGCGTAAAAAAACGGAGAACCACGTCAAATAAATTTCCGGAATCGCGAGGGGCGGACCGGGTCACAAGTCGGTTGGGGGGAAACGACTTAGATTTGTTCTGTAAACCTACGCTTGTTCAGTAACTAGCTTTGCTTTCCCATTTCTTGGGGAAGGGGAAAACTTGCTTTCGTAGTGTCGCTAATGTAGCCCGACGTTGCAGAACGCTGCAAGAGGTACTCTTCCTCACGGTCGAACAACCCTATTAAAGCATAGGGTAATCACCCTAGCTATCACACTAACGGGCTAGAGAAGATCGTCTCTATAGCGGTATAACACTACCGTGCCATAACCCTTTTTCGTAGACGTAACTAACACATAATAAAAGGAAATATGCGCTAAGTGGCATTGCTAACTGGTTGCTGCCTGCCGGTTTGCAGGTTGTTGCAACTAGTTGCAAGGTGGCAACGTGCAAAAGTTGTACGCCAGCAGTCATTGTGGTACATTGGGTTCGCTGTGCCAGTCAAGAATTGCCTCTCCCCTGGCTTGACTGTTTGGATGTTCACTCCCCAGTT
>JANYKL010000181.1 GCA_025361625.1 Acidobacteriaceae bacterium | reverse complement strand
GATCGACGCGATCTTTCATTACTCCGGCGGCTTGCCACGCTTGATCAACACGATTTGCGAAAATGCGCTGATCGCTGCTTATTCGAAGCAGACTCGAACCATAAATTGTGAAATTATCGAGGACATTGCGGTCAACTTCCGGCTGGGCGTGGTTCGGATGCCAAGGAAAGAGGCTAGCGAGAGCGACGTGCGCAGCGCAGCAATGGTTTTGCTGGATTTCTATAAACGGCTTCAGCCAACGGCCGCTCACGATATCGACCTGGCGGGATCGACTTCGGCAGGGAAAGAGCAATTTCGGGCAACCAAACAATGAGCTACATTTTTGACGCGCTGCAGAGATCGGAAACAGAACGCTCCGGCGTTGAACTGGACGCGTTCGACCTGCCTACTGAACTGCTCCAAATGGCGGAGTCGGCCGCCATGCCAGTTCAAACGGTAGAAGAGATCATGGCGCCGGTCCGCCCGTCGCGCGACAAGGAAGAAGAAATCGCTTCCCTGAAGAAGCAGTGTGATGAATCTGCAGACGTTTTTTTACGGGTGGAGAGCCTGCCGGTTTCTTTGCCTCCAAATTCGAAGTTGGTGTCAGCGATAGAGAAAGAAAGCCTGGCGGCCGAAAAATTCAGATTTCTTGGAGTGCGGCTCCGGCAGCTTCGGCAAAAGCGACAGCTCAGAAGAGTTCTCGTCACCAGCACAATTCCGGAAGAGGGGAAGAGCACAGTCGCGGCAAACCTGGCCTGCACCCTGGCGAGCCGGAGGGAGCAGCGAGTACTGCTCTTCGAAGCCGACCTTCGACGACCCACTTTGCGGCAAAAATTTGGTTTAAGCAAACTTGCTGGCGTGACCGAATACTTACAGGGCTCGATTAGCGCGGAGCAAGCGATTTACCGTCTCGACTCATTGGGCATCTACATCGCTCCGGCTGGCAATGTCGCTTCTAGCCCGCTTGAGCTTTTGCAGAGCGGCCGCCTGGCGACTATCATGGAGCAGTTCGACACCTGGTTTGACTGGATCATCATCGATTCCCCTCCGATTCTGCCCTTGGCGGATACGAGCGTGTTGTCGCGCGTGGCGGATGGTGTGTTGCTCGTGACGCGTGCCGGCGTGACGGACAGAGAGCAGCTGAAACGTGGCATGGAAGCGATAGAATCATCCAAGATTTTAGGAGCATTAATCAACAGTTCCATCAACGCAGTGCACTCGGACTACTATCAGAGATATGCACCAGCCGCCGTCTCACTCCATAAATTGCGAGACGGGCAATAAAGGACAGCGTAGGTCGTTGAAGTTTTAGCAACTTCCCCCAGCAACACCGACTCCCCTAAACCACGAAAGCGTTGTTTTTAGCGGTACTTCGCTTTTGACCCAAGCAAAACAAAACTTTACTTCCAGGAGAATTACAAATGCCTAACCTACGGGTGGCTCTAGTCGGCTGTGGATACTGGGGACAGAATCTACTACGGAACTTTTCAGAAGTTGAAGGCGCTGAAGTAACGATGGTTTGTGACTTTGACGCGAATATCCTTGCGCGCGCGAAGCGCCGCTATCCAACGATTCAGACGACGCAAAGTTACAACGAGGTACTGGCAAGCTCGAACGTTGACGCCGTGGTCGTCGCAACACCGGTTTCAACTCACTACCAGTATGCCCGGCAAGCGCTGCAGGCGGATAAGCATGTTTTGGTCGAGAAGCCGCTCGCGCAGAGCACGACACAGATCATGGATCTGATTGAGCTTTCGGAACGGATGGGCAAGACGTTGATGGTTGACCACACGTTCCTTTATACGGGCGCGGTGCGCCGCATGAAGGCAATGGTCGACTCGGGCGAAATCGGCCAACTGCTTTATTTTGATTCCGTGCGCATCAGCCTTGGCCTGGTGCAGAGCGACATCAATGTGCTGTGGGATTTGGGTCCGCATGACCTTTCGATCATGGACCACCTTTGCCAGCGAGAGCCGGTAGCGATCTCCGCGACCGGAGTGAAACACCTTCACACGCCGTACGAAAACATCGCTTACGTCACGATTCAGTTTCCAGGAAATTTGATCGCTCATCTTCATTTGAACTGGCTCGCGCCGGTAAAAGTGCGACGAACGCTGGTCGGCGGCAGCAAGAAGATGATTGTGTACGACGACATGGAAAACAGCGAAAAGATCAAAGTCTATGACAAGGGTATCGTGCAAACTCACGACCCGGATCGCCGCCAGAAGATGCTCACCGGCTATCGCAACGGCGACATGACGGCTCCTCAACTGGAAACGACAGAAGCGCTTCGAGCGATGGCCCGGGAATTTGTTTGCTCGATCGCAGAACAACGCCCTCCACTGACGGATGGCCACGCGGGATACCGCGTGGTGAGGATGCTTGAAGCTGCACAGAGATCGATCGAAGAGAACGGGCGGCTGGTTGTACTGAAGGAAATGCCGATGCCGATGAGCACGCCAAGAATTCCGATGGTGACAGAGATTGGCGTAAATCTTCCTGGCGTAGCGGCGGCTGATTGAAGCGAACGCCGTCTGATTCAAACATGTATCGGGAAAAAAGTGGAACTATGCCTTACGGAGACAACGACATGAAGGTCCAAAATCGATTTTTAGCGGTCGCTCTACGGGCCCTGCTGTGCTTGTTGTTTTCGCAAGCGGCGTTTGCAAGCTGCAGTTCGCCGGCGAACGCGATTGAAGCGGAAAACTGTCTAACCGGAAATCCCTCTACGCAGTGGGATATCAGCGGCGCCGGTGACGCTTCAATTCAAGGTTTCGCAACCGATATCAGCTTTAATCAGGGTCAGACGGTATCGTTCAAGATCAAAACCGATGCAACCAACTACAAACTGGACATCTACCGGATGGGCTATTACAGCGGGATGGGAGCGCGGTTGATCTCGACCGCTTCTCCCTCCGCAACTCTTCCGCAGGTACAGCCCGCATGCAAAAGCGATTCAACAACCGCATTGCTCGATTGTGGTAACTGGGCGACGTCCGCTACCTGGGCGATTCCGGCGACTGCGACCTCTGGCATTTACTTCGCGAAAGCGACGCGGCTCGATACGGGCGGAGCGAGCCATATCTTTTTCGTGGTTCGAAACGATTCCAGCCACTCTGACATCCTGTTCAAGACTTCGGACACGACCTGGGAGGCATACAACGATTACGGCGGCGCGAATTTGTATGTTGGTGGACCCGGGCCTCAGGGCGGCGCTTACAAGGTTAGCTACAACCGGCCGTTTCATACGCGGGTGTACGAATTTTATTCGTGGGTATTTAACGCGGAATATCCGATGGTGCGTTTTCTCGAGTCGAACGGCTTTGACGTAACCTACTTCAGCTCACTCGACGCGGATCGTTTCGCCTCGCTCATTCTGAATCACAAGACTGCTCTGTCGGTCGGGCACGATGAATATTGGTCTGGAAACGAGCGCACGAACGTAGAAACCGCCCGAGCCGCGGGCGTCAATCTTGGCTTCTTCAGCGGCAATGAAGTTTTCTGGAAGACGCGCTGGGAAAATAGCATTGACGGCTCCGGTACTCCCAATCGCACACTCGTTTGTTACAAGGAAACTCACTCCAACAAAGTTACGGATCCGATGGATCCGCCAATCTGGACTGGAAGCTGGCGCGATGCGAGATTCAGCCCCCCGGCCGATGGAGGCCGTCCGGAAAACGGACTGACCGGAACGATGTTCGTGGTCAACGGCCCCGGCCCCACGGCTGACATTCAAATTCCGGCGGCTGACGGCAAGATGCGGTTCTGGAGAAATACGAGCGTTGCCAGCCTCCCGGCAAATCAGAAATACACGACCAGCACGAACCTTTTGGGATATGAGTGGGATATAGACGCTGACAATGGCTTCAGGCCGGCTGGACTTTTTGACTTATCCACCGCGGCTTACAACATCAGCGGTAACTACCTTCTGGATAATGGGTCGACTTACGGAAGCGGGACAGCTGTTCATCACTTAACTACGTATCGATATTCGAGCAACGGGCACTCCGCGCTTGTTTTTGGAGCAGGCACATCGCAGTGGCCGTGGGCGCTTGACAGCAAGCATGATGGCGGCACCACTACGCCTGACATCAATTTGCAACAAGCTACGGTAAATTTGTTCGCCGACATGGGTGCGCAGCCTGCATCGCTGCAGGGCGGCCTGATTCAGGCAAACCAGTCATCTGACACAGTTCCGCCGACATCAACCATCTCGTCTCCGGCGCCTGGCGCCAGTGTGCAAGGCGGCAGCTTGGTGACGATCTCAGGCACGGCGAGCGATGCGGGTGGTGGCGTAGTCGGAGGCGTTGAAGTTTCGACCGATGGCGGAGCTACATGGCACCCGGCAACAGGACGAGGAAACTGGACGTATAACTGGCAACCGGCGTCATCCGGGTCGGCGCAACTCATGAGCCGCGCGGTCGATGACAGTGGGAATCTGGAAATACCATCAAGCGGAGTAAGTGTCACGGTAGCCCCGCGATCGTGCCCGTGCAGCATATGGGGTGGGGCTGCCACTCCTGGACTGATTGATAGCGGCGATGCCAGTGCAGTCGAACTGGGCGTACGCTTCCGCAGCGACGCGGCGGGATTCATCACCGGCTTGCGTTTTTATAAGTCGGCTGCGAATACCGGAACTCATATCGGAAATCTGTGGACGAACTCCGGGGCGCTGCTTGCGACGGCGACGTTCACGAGCGAGTCTGGTTCGGGATGGCAGCAGGTCAGCTTCTCTTCGCCGGTCGCAATCTCGGCCAATACCACTTATGTCGCGTCTTACTTCTCGCCAAACGGACGGTACTCGGGCGACAACAATTATTTCGCGAGTGCTGGAGTTGACAACGCGCCTTTGCACGCCCTGCTCGATGGCCTGGACGGATCGGATGGGTCGTACAACTACGGTTCAGCGAGCGCTTTCCCCACTTCCACTTATTTGTCGACGAACTACTGGGTCGACGTCGTGTTCGCGACGAGCGTAACCGGGGCGGCACCGTCGATCAGTTCTGTCACGCCTGGCGTCGGCTCCAGTGGTGTTGACCCGTCCTCGAGCGTAACGGCAACCTTCAACGAGGGAATGAACCCGGCAACAATCAACGGGACAACATTCCTTTTATTGGATCCATCGAACACGCCAGTTCCGGCGACGATTACTTACGACTCCAATACCCTGACGGCAACCCTGAACCCGAATTCACCGTTGAATTTTTCAACGACTTATACGGCAGAGGTGATAGGAGGAGCTAACGGAGTGCAGGATGCGTCCGGCAATCCGATGGGCTCGACGGTTTCGTGGTTGTTCACGACCGGCAGCGGGACGGCGGGTCCTGGCGGTCCGATACTCGTGATTTCGAGTTCGTCCAATCCTTTCAGCAAGTATTACTCGGAGATTCTGAGCGCTGAAGGCCTGAACGAATTCAGTGTGTCTGACATTAGTTCGGTCAGTGCTTCGACGCTCTCGAACTACGATGTCGTGATTCTTGGCGACATGTCGTTGACCAGCTCTCAGGTATCGATGTTTAGCACCTGGGTGGCTGGCGGCGGCAATCTGATCGCGATGCATCCTGACAAACAGCTGGCAGGAATTTTGGGGCTGACCTCGACATCCTCAACGCTCTCGAACGCCTACATTCTGGTTCAGAATTCGGGGCCGGGCGCCGGTATTGTCGGACAGAGCATTCAATTCCATGGTCCGGCGGACGTTTACAGTCTCAATGGGGCGTCATCGGTAGCAACGCTGTACTCGAATTCGACGACTTCCGCAAACGCGCCGGCTGTTACATTGGCCGCGATAAAGTCATTGAAGCGGTTGAAGGTAGCACTGCCGCTGTAGAAGGATCCGTGGTCGTCCCCGGTCATCACGACTACGGCTTTCACTCCACTTGGGAAATACCAGAAGCGCGGCAGCGGTTTCTTGGCTGCGTTCATCTGCAGAATTAAGTTGGCAAACAGACGCTGCTGTTCGTCCGCTTGCGGAATTGCGACGTTCGAAAGGTCAACCCAATCCGGCTGCGGGTCGAAACTGGCCGCGCCGAAATACAAATCATCCGACCTGATTGGCCCTGATTGTCCGTCGCGAGCCTCACCCGACCAGACTGGATTGCCTTGCCGCGTGTAGACGACCGACTTCGCAAGATCGTAGGTGAAAGCTGC
>JANYKL010000178.1 GCA_025361625.1 Acidobacteriaceae bacterium | reverse complement strand
TCACAAGGCTTCTACGTCAACATTGATACCAATCGCTTGGAAGCAGCCAAGTATGGGTTGACCATCGCCGATGTACAGCAAGCGGTTGCGTCCGGCATCGGCGGCATGAACATCGGAGAAAACATCGAAGGCCGTGAGCGTTACCCGATGAACGTGCGCTACGAGCGCGACTTTCGGAACAACCTTGATGATTTTGCTCGTGTCCTGATAGCGACTCCGACGGGCGCACAAATTCCGATCGGGCAGGTGGCGAAGATTTCATTCTCAAATGGCCCGGCCATGATTCGTGACGAAGACGGGCAGCTAACGGGATACGTGTACATCGACCTGAATACGAAAGACTATGGCGGCTTCGTGAAAGAGGCTTCCAATCTTCTGCGCCAGAAACTACAACTGCCAGCCGGCTACACCTATTCCTGGTCCGGCGAGTACGAGTTTGAGCTGCGCGCGAAGGAGCGGCTGAAGATCATTCTGCCGGTCGTGTTCTTCGTGATCTTCGTGCTGCTGTACATGATTTTCCACTCGGCTACAGAAGCAATGGTGCTGATCTTTCCCACGTTCTACGCCATGACCGGAGGGCTAATCTTACAATGGCTGATCGGCTATAACTTCAGCGTGGCAGTCTGGGTGGGTTACATCGCGCTATTTGGAATTGCCGTCGAGACGGGCGTGGTGATGGTTATCTATCTTCACGAAGCCCTCGATCACAAGTTGGCTTCGGGCGTTCCGTTAACCAATGCGGACATTGAGGCAGCAGCCATCGAAGGGGCGGTACAGCGGCTCCGGCCAAAGCTGATGACTGTTACCGCAGTACTCGCGAGCCTCATCCCAATTCTGTTTGAGAGCGGAATCGGGTCCGACGTCATGAAACCTATTGCCGCCCCGATTGTTGGCGGGATGATTACCTCGACAATCCACGTGCTGATCTTGGTGCCAGTTTTCTTCGTGCTTATGAAAGAACGAGCGTTGCGGCGCGGCACGCTGCAGCGGAGCAGATAGACTTTGGCCTGACCAGATGGGCTTTGAGGATTGGATGAACTGAGCTTGCATTTGGGTGTCGCAGTGGCGAGCGTGCCATAATGCAATTTATCGATGGCTTTTCTTCAAATCCCGGCACATGACACTTTCCAACGTGTACGACGGATTCAAATAATCACAATTTGTTGGATGATTGGGGAGTCGGCGATATCCCTCGGGACTGCATGGACGGCACGCAGCCCCTCACTACTCGCCTTTGGTGGTGACAGCACTATCGAACTCCTCTCAGCAATAGTTGTCTTGTGGCGGTTTCGCACTCATGCTGCACAGGACCAATCAGAAAATTTCGCGACACGAATAGCAGCCGTGCTGTTGTTCGTGCTTGCTGCCTATGTGGCCATAATTTCTGTCACGACGCTCTTGGGACATAGTGAAGCAAAAACCACGTTCCTCGGTATATCCATCTTAATTGCCGCAGCTGCGGTCATGCCGTTGCTAGCTAAGGAAAAGAGGACTTTATCAGCGGTCACGGGTAGCGCAGCGCTCAGAGCCGATGCCGCTGAATCCACTTTGTGCGCTTACCTCTCGTTGGTTGCCTTGTGTGGCCTTGGGGTCAACGCGATTTGGCACGTGACATGGGCTGATCCAATTGCGGCGCTGGTGATTGTTCCCCTCATCGTACGGGAAGGTTGGGAAGCGATCCACGGGAGGGCTTGTAGTTGTTGCTGACGCGACGGATTACGTAAGCGAGGAAATGAAATGCTTGACTCCGTACCATACTACGGGGTTTAGACTAGCTTTGTGATATCAGGAAGCAAAATAAAGCTGCTCACGATTGGCCGACTCGCTCAAGAAGTCGGTATCAATTTGGAAACTGTGCGCTTCTACGAACGGAAAGGGCTTTTGCCCAAGCCGCCCCGTAGCGCATCCGGTTATCGACTCTTTCCAGCAGACACGGCACGACGACTACAATTCATTAAACGCGCCCAGGAGCTTGGTTTTTCGCTGAGCGAAATTCGTGAGCTGCTGACGTTACGATTGTCTCCGCGGAGCAGCAAGATCGAGAGCCTCGATTGCATGCGGCACTCTCTACTCAAGTTGGTGCGGTCTTGTGGCGGTTGTGCTCCACTTTCCGAGTGCCCCATTCTGGAAAGCTTGGACAGGGAGGGTCTTCGGCAAATGGTATTACCTCTGGTACTTGCAGACTCAATTGTTGGAACTGTGATCAAGCTTTGCTTCCACGTTCTATTCAAGTTCTTTGCCAGCGACATGCAAGCCGCGCCATCTGCTCTCAAAGTCCGTTGCGCTTAGCTTGCCGCGAAGGAACTTATCGCGATCGTGGAAAAATTCTGAAAGTTTAGTCGCGTCCCGCGAACTGCGGGTGCGGATGGGTACGTCACCAGAACTTGTCGGGAACATGAGGTCGCGTACGCGCCTGTCACTCTTGCTTGCACGGACCGGCTTACCAAGTTCTCTCTCGAACTCAGCAACCGCTCCCAAAATCTGAAACGTCAACCTGCCCGATGGAAGCGTGGTGTCGATGCTTTGGCGCAGCGAAACCAGGTCAACACCAAGTGACTTGCACTCTTCCGAGATGTTCAGCAAGCGCAAGATGAGCGTCTCCGTCGTGATAGGCGAAGAATCGGTAGCCATCGCAGGCCTCCGTATCGCAGTAAAGGAAAACGTCAGGGGTGCTGATTCGGGGGGACAACTCTTGACCAAAGAACCACAAATTGCTTATCTCTTTAGTCGAATCTGGTGGAGCTGTTCCGAGAAATTCTCCCCAGTCCATAGCCGTTGGTTCGGGCTTCGACTCAGTGGCACCGGTCATGTTTAAGCATTGTACCCTTGCCAATGTCTATATCGGCAAGGCACGAGGTGCTACGATCTTTGCCGTGTGCAAGCACACGACGTGATTGCTGCTGACAGTAGCGCAGAGTGCCCGCCTTTGCGTTTGCAGACCCGGTGAGAGCGTTGCGGGTTGCCAGTGAGCCTGTGATCCTAGAGTTCTTCCAATGCAAAACTTCCAGCTGAATTCTAAGAGTTAAGGCGCTTCCAGACTGATTTAGTAGACTTGGGGGCGACTTTGGGGTTAACTCGTTCCGAATGGGCTGATTTTAACCCTCTGGAATGGCGCCGTTTGGTTTGCGAAGTGGGACAATTGAGTCGCCTAAGGACATACGATGCTCACACGAAGAAATACTTTGATCATGACGACCGCTCTCCTGTGGATGTTGCTTAATGGGCGATTACTTGGACAACAAAAAGGCACTCCAATAACCTTTCACGTCACGGCTGTTCGTTCAGAAGAAGAGCATGATGTCGGGGAACGCTGCCAGGGAGATTGCAGTAGAACAAGAATCACCGTAGAGGGCTACTCAAACGCGACGGAGTACGTGTTGGCCTGCGTTGAGGTCACGGCCTATAAACCTTCCACGCACTTAGTAGTTTCGTGCGGTCGTGTACATGCTAACAACGATTATATTGCCAGACGGTATGCCGACAGCATCGCATTTGGCGAATACAAACCCCAATCACCTGACGAGCCGGTGGCCTCCGCTTACGAAATAGTGTCCGAGCAAGAAGTAAACAAACTGAAGCGATGACTTAACCTCTGGTGCGCGAATTAGAGTCCATCTAAATGTGAGTTGAGAAACATGGGAAGCCTGAATTGTTGCACGTCAAAATTGACGCCAAAACCCTCAGGAGTTCTGAGATTAAAACTTGTGTTCAATAACGTGTTCAATTGGTGCCAATAGTGCCGTTTTCTACCCTATAGCCCCCACGCCAAACCATTGATTTCACGTTGAACGCACCTTTCGCGTGGGCTTCCCAAGCTGGATGTCGCCGGTTCGATCCCGGTCTCCCGCTCCAGTTTTGTGCACAGGATTCGGCATTTCTGTACGCCGTTCTCCTGTTTCGTGCGAAAGCCGGACTTTTTAGATAAATCTTTTTCAAATTGATCCGAAGAGGAGACAAGGCAATGAGTTGGATGGATGAGGTTGGCGGTATTCTTCAAAAATATTCGAGTCCGACGCAGAACGTGTCGAACGTCGATCAAAATCAAGTCAACCAGCACTTCGATAATGTCGCAAAGTCGGCTCCGCCAAACATCTTGGCGCAAGGTGTATCGGCGGCATTGGGATCAGGCCAGGGCGGCTCTTTTGGCTCGACCATCGGCGATTTATTCAATCATTCGAATCCGGAGCAGAAAAGTGGCTTGCTGACTCAACTTATCTCTTCGCTCGGGCCTGGAGCGGCCGCCATTCTTGCCAGCAAAGGGTTATCCGGATTAACCGGTGGCACAGGGCAAATCAATCCGCAAGCGGCAAGCCAGGTCTCTCCTGCGACAGTCACGGAGATTGCGAATCAGGCGCAGAAACAGGATCCTTCGATTGTTGATACCATCAGCGGATTTTATGCGCAGCATCCGACGCTGGTGAAAACGCTGGGCGTCGCCGCGCTTTCGATGATCATGTCGCGCATGTCGCAACGAGCAGCGTAGGCCGCGGCACTCGCACGCATTTAAAAATACGGTATCAAGGCTAATGGCGAGCCCTAGTCTTCCTCCGGTTGAGGATGCGAGGGCTCGCCGTTTGTAGGTTTCGGCTGCCCCGCCACAATCGCCTGCCAATTTAAGATCGCGTTCCACAGCAGACGCTGGTCGCCGCGATTCAGGTCGCGATGCATGGGATTAAAGTTAAAGGCGACTACGTGACCCTTACCAACGGGCATATCTAGAATTGCAGGACGCCCTATCAAATTATCCTCTCCCCAAGCCTGACCACTTACGACGAATTGCTGGTTGTCGCTATCGCCCCATTCCATTACGACTCCCGAACGATCTTCAGGACCGTCAAGGCAGGTGGTGCAGTAGGCCATCCGCATCCAGCGTCGCGGCACATCGTACAGCGGAAAGTTCTGTCGGAACACATAGGTGTGAGCCGGATACCCATACGCAATGGGATGATCAGAGCGATCAAACTTAACGCGCACGTGCGCACCCGGAGTTCGGGTCGTGGCATTTTGCGCGGCCGCAGCCGATGCGATTCCGCCTCCTGCCGTGCTGCGCGGCACGCCCCCGGAAGACCGGCGCACAAAACGCACCAGGCCGCCTTCGAGAGCCAGCATCGAACCGCTACCCAGCGTCACCATCAGGCCGCCATCTTCGATGAAGTGCTGAATCTGCCCAAGGCCTTCGTATCCAATTCCTCCCGTGATGTCTTCCGATTCCGCGGGAGTTCCAAAGCTTGGAGTCTGCGGAGTTTTCTTGAATGGCATCGGCGACCAACGCTTGGGCAGTCCTTCTATTTGCTCGGCTAACTCGAGATCGACGTGGCCGTAAAGAAGCACGTCAATACGTGAGCGCAGACCTCCCGCGCGAATATCTTCATCACGCAAATATGTGTAAGGCACTTTGCGTTGGTCGAGCGAATAGCGGATCCATCCGATGGAATCGGTGTCCGCCCATGGCACCCACAGTCCAATTCGAGGAGCCTTGGCAACGTGTCGCGGTACGTCGGGGACTGCTACAGTCTGTGTAAATTCCAATCCCAAATCTGCAGCGACTGAAGCCACCGCATCATGCAATCCAGTTTGCGCAGCTAGAATCCAGGAGCCTGCTGGGAACTGAATGCCTCCGACCTGAAACCCTCGCTCGGCAATCTGAATTTCAAAGTTCGTTAAGCGGTAGCGTGCGGAAAGAAAGGACTCCTGCCCAGTATCCCGCAACAAAAAAACGGGACCGGCGCCACCCAAGCGCCCTGCCACGCGAGGCACTTCGGTGAGTTGGGTCAGGCCGACTTTGCGAATCGACGGGTCGGCAATCGGAATAGCCGCCAAGTGGTAGTGCGCGGGAAGCTCCCAGGAAACGTCGTCATAAGGCGCCTCACCGTTCTTCGGATAATTCTGCGGCGTTAACAAATCCACCGCATAGTTGCGATAGGGCTGATCAAGCCGAACAACATACGATCCCGCGGCAAAGCTTCCTTCTTGCAGCTGAATTGCATTCGCAGCACGTGAAACTTCAATGTGCTGGCCCATCAATCGTCCAACCATCTGCGCTACCCGGGCCGGGTCTCCCTGATTTTCAGGAATCACAAACGCATACGGCGGTTGAGTCAAACCTTTCTGCCATGAGTTCCAGGATTTTTTATAAAAATTGCGCAGCATCGTCGCCGCTTCTCCCGCCGCGTCATCGAGCGCCGCGAGAGCTCCCGTCTCCTGATAGTTAAGGTTGTCGCGCGCCGACCATGTCACTTCGCGCGGAGCGGGAACAGGCCGGTACCATTCCGTGGTTGACGCCGACGCCGAAATCGCGCGCTTCTCCGTCTCGGCGCTGCCATTGCCGTACGTCTCATAACCGCGCCCAATGCTGTTATGGTTCATCGCCACCGAATCAAGATAAAGATGCGCGAACGCCTCGCCAAAATTCCAGGTGGAAACTCCCGGCATCCCCATCGACGTCATTGCCTGCACTTCGTGAAAACTCAGTTCCAGAAATTCTGTGTAAGTAATCGGATCAATATTGGGGTTATAAGGTCCCGTGCCATTCCACGTCATCATCAACGGCGAGCCTTCGTGTAAATCGTGCACGACCGTCGGATGCCATTCATGAAACATGCGATGGACCGCTTTCGTCGTCTCGTGCGTCTGCTGATGCGTGTCGCGATTGATATCGACAAAGGCATACTTCGACCAATAAGGAGGCGATTGCCGGGGCAGGGAAGCGCGATCAGTCTTGCCCTTGAGATAGCGATAGAACCAGTCCACCATCTTGTCGCGACCGTCAGGATTGGATATGGGATTGATCAGCACGACCATGCGCTCGCGAATGCGCTGGATCATAGGGTGCTCGGAGACGGCGAGGCGATACGCTAATTCGACCATGGCTTCAGTCGATCCCGTCTCATCGGAGTGCAGCGCCGCATTGAAGTAATAAATAGGCCGCGATGAAGCAACAATTTTTTCGGCGGCAGCCTCGTCCGTGCGACGTGGGTCAGACAGCGCGGCAGTGGCAGCCTTCAGCCGATCCAGATCGCGGATGCCAGCCTCGTCTGCAATCGCCAGCATAATGATGTCGCGACCCTCCTCACTTTTTCCGATCGTGAACACGCGCACGCGGGGGCTGGCGGCGGCCAAAGCCCGAGCATAGGCGTAAGTCTTTTCCGTGCCTAACAATTCTCCGGGGGCGCCCATGATTCTCCCCAAACATTTTTCAGGAGAAGGTACGGTCGCAGATTGAGGCACATAAGATACCCAGGGCGAAACATAATGCGGATCGGTGGTCGCGGCAGCGATCGCTTCGATAGACCCAGGTTCGCTAGTATCAGGACCCTGGGCGAGGGCAATTTGAGCCATCAGTGGAACCAACAGAACCAGTAAACAATGCCACTCACGCACGATTCGAAACATCGGGCCCCCGCTGCAAAAATTACAGCTCAAGTTTTTCGTGGGAAGTTTAGCACGCATGCGGACAGGACCAACTTCCGCATTAGCCGAGCGAACTTTAAACCAATTGCTATTCGCCTTTTCTTCGCTATAATGCTTTCCATGCGAGCCGAATTTCAGACCAACCCTTCGTCCGATCATTCCGATGACAAAGTCGCTATCCTGATCGCCGCCGCCGCGATCGTTGCTCCCCGGTTGCACGAACTTCGTGATACGCCAGCACTGCGCTGTGCGATTCAGGATGCCGTTCGTGTCGCCGAGTACATGATTCGAGTCGTCGACAGCCGCCTAGCCGAAAAGAAACTGCAATGAATTTTGCCGCTGCACTGCGGCGTGAGCTGGCGGAGCGGGCGCGTCTCTATGCGCAAGCTGAGCAACTGCCGCACTGCCTCAGCTATGGAGAATCTCCGATCCCCTGTTTCGAGCCCTTCAGTGACGGCTCATTGCATGGCAACTTTCTCCCTGCAAGCTACAAGGCGATTCAGGCAAATCCAGAGTGGAGGCGTCGCCTGATGAAGGTGCATACCCTCGGCCGCCGTTCATTTCCCGCCACCGATCGCGGACGCTGGATGGAGTTAGACACTTGCACAAGCTCCGACGCCCTGCTGATGAATATTTTTTGCCACCCTTCCGTATCTAGACGGGGCGCCCTCAACAATCTGACCGCGAGCGACAGGGTTCCGCTAAGGTTTGGTTATCGGGCTAGAGTTCCGCTGCTGAGTGGCGGATTGGATCGCACCGAGATAGACCTGAAGGCCGGAAATACTTTAATGGAGGCGAAGCTGACTGAAAGCGACTTTCAAGCTTGCCCAAAACGCACGCTGGATGCATACCGCGACTTCCATGCAGTTTTTGATTTTCGACGCTTACCGCAAACTGCGGATCGATTTCTCTCCTACCAATTGATTCGCAACGTGCTCGCAGCCTATTCTTTAAACTGCTCGTTTCGCGTCGTGGTCGACGCGCGGCGCCCAGATCTTATCGACGCCTGGTACGAAGTCGTGAGCTGTGTGGATCCATTCGAGCTTCGAACCGAACTAAAAATCTCGACTTGGCAGGAAATAGCGAGGATGTTGCCCGCGACGATGCAAAAGTTTCTGGGCGACAAATACGGAATATTTGGCGGAAACTCTTTATTTCCCAACTTCACTTTTGCAGGAAGTGGAGTAGTGAAGAGCGCGCTCTCTGTCCAACTGTGAGTTAGGCCAGCGGTGAGGTAGGTGCACTGTAAAATGTTGCAATACACACGACCCGCAGTGCTGACAAACCTCACCTTGGTCTAAACTGACTGCTATTTGCCTGCCGCCGTGCTTGTGGCAGAAGAAGCCGCTCGCAACTGGAGTGCGCCGACCCCCAGCCCACCGATTGCACCTGCCAGCAGGCCTAAAAGTATCAACACCGGAACACTTTGCATCAAGCTTTTGCGCAGCGTCGCCATTCGATGTTCTCCGTCAGATTTTTACGTCCTTCTGCATTTTAGCATTTCAGCCTCCACTTTCCACCGAGTTAGTGTCGCTAAGTGGCTGATAGTGTTCAACATGGAATCATGGGCCGCCGCTTATCGCCACACAGTGTGAATCACTTTACAACTTGGCGTGAACCTCGGGCAGTTTGCGGCCCTAGCGTGTGACGAGTCCGCGATATCGATTCGAAAGATTCAATGATCCGGTATCCACGAGATGGAGCTCATCTCGACTCCGACATTCACTTCTTCGACGCAGCACCCGAAACCGCAGACGCGTTTACCCTGCGGGTATGATAGAAAAATCTCTTTTTGGTGAGGTCCTCATGACAGAGCCAAGTTACGACGAATTAAAAAATCGTTTAGCGGAATTGGAAAAGCAAGTTGACGCAAAGAAACGAAGCGGGGCAATGGAATTTCGCGTCAGCGAAAAGGGTGGCGTCAGCGTTTACGGACTTGGAAGATTTCCGGTGACGCTTTACTACGAGCAATGGACCCGATTGCTTGACGCCGCCCCGGACCTGAAAACTTTTCTCGAAGAGAACAAGAGCAAGCTCAAACTAAAACAGGGTTAGCCAGACTCGGTGCAACATCAACGACCACCTCGCGGAACGGCAAAAACGAATAAACGACATAAAAGACGAAAAAAATGATGGAGGCTTCCGCGGACGACATACTAAGCACGCCGCAGCCGCATCCCGACGAGCGCCTCGTCTACGGGCCCGACCCGAACCAATTCATCGAGGTGCGGCTACCGAAAACCAAAGGCCCGCACCGCGTCCTCATCAACATTCACGGCGGTTTCTGGCGCGCAAAATACGATCTCGTCCACGCCGGCCATTTATGCGAAGCGTTGCGGCAGGCGGGCCTGGCAACTTTTAACTTCGAGTACCGCCGCGTCGGCAACCCCGGCGGCGGATGGCCCGGCACCTTTGCCGACATCCGCGCCGCCTACCGCTTGATCCAGCAGCAAGCAAAACACCTTCATCTCAATCTCGATCAGTTAGCAGTCATGGGCCACTCCGCCGGAGGCCAGCTTGCCCTCTGTTTAGCCGCCCACGAATCTTCGTTGCGACGCGTCATCGCTCTAGCCGGAGTCGTCGATCTCAAGAAAGCCTTCGCGCTGCACCTGAGCAACGACGCGGTGTTCGAGTTCATGGGAGGTGCTCCAGACAAAGTGCCCGAGCACTACGTTGAAGCCGACCCAATGGAGGAGCAGATGGCACACTCGACTAGGCAGTGGCTGATCCATGGCAGGAGTGACGAGATCGTTCCCGTGCAATTCAGCAGGGACTACGTTACGCAGAAAAAAGCAAAAGGCGAGGACGCCGTGTTAGTCGAGATTCCCGAAGCTGGCCACTTCGATCTGATTGATCCCAATTCGCTTGCGTTCAAGCAGGTCAAGGCAACTGTTTTCGCTGCGAATTAAAGTGTATGGATGCCCCCATGTCAACTGGCGTCGAATAAAGCCCCTTCTAACGTCGCTAAACCCGGACGTTAGAATGGGGCCGCCCTCTCGATTGTTATTTCAATTTTACGGCGATCTCAGGCAATGTTTTTGCGAGGCAAATCGTAGCGATCCAGATTCATAACCTTACTCCACGCGGCCACAAAGTCTTTCACGAAAGCGTGCTTCGAGTCGTCACTTGCGTAGACTTCCGCGATTGCCCGGAGCTGCGCATTTGAACCGAAGACGAGATCGACACGTGTGGCAGTCCACTTCGTTTCTCCGGTTGCGCGATCTCGCCCCTCGTAAACACCATCCGAGGCCATTGCGGGCTTCCATTCTGTGCTCATGCCGAGCAGATTGACGAAGAAATCGTTCGTCAGCGTCTCAGGCCGCTTCGTGAATACGCCGTTCTTGGATCGCCCGACGTTAACATTGAGCACGCGCAAGCCGCCGACTAACACCGTCATCTCGGGAGCGGTGAGCGTAAGCATCTGCGCCTTATCGACCAGCAGTTCTTCCGCCGTTCGTGGGTTACCGGGCCTGTAGTAGTTGCGGAAACCGTCAGCGGTCGGCTCCAGAGGAGCGAATGCGTGGGCATCGGTCTGCTCTTGCGTCGCATCAGTACGGCCCGGCGAGAATGGAACCTTCACGTCGACCCCGGCTTTCTTCGCAGCTTCCTGCACAGCCACGCACCCCGCGACAACAATCAGGTCAGCCAGCGAGATTTGCTTACGCTTGTGGCCGTTAGATTTCAATCCGAGTTTCTCTCCCGAAGCTGATCCGTTGAACTCTTTTTGGATCGACTCCAGCTTCTGCAAAACTTTCCCTAACTCCGACGGCTGGTTAACTTCCCAGTCTTTTTGCGGTGCAAGGCGAATACGCGCTCCGTTCGCTCCTCCACGTTTGTCGGAACCGCGGAAGGTTGCCGCCGAGGCCCATGCTGTCGAAACCAACTGCGAAATCGACAGCCCTGAAGCGAGAATCTTAGCCTTCAAAGCGGCAATGTCCTGCTCTCCAATTAATTCATAATCGACGGCGGGAACAGGGTCTTGCCATAATTGTTGCTCTGCCGGAACCAGTGGGCCCAGGTAGCGTGACACAGGCCCCATGTCGCGGTGCGTCAGCTTGTACCAGGCTTTCGCGAACGCGTCCGCAAACTGCTGCGGATTCTCATAAAATCGCCGAGAAATTTTTTCGTAAGCGGGATCGAACTTCAAGGCGAGGTCCGTTGTCAACATCGAGGGCGAGTGACGCTTCGACGGATTGTGCGCATCGGGCACCGTACCGGCACCTGCGCCATTCTTCGGCGTCCACTGGTGAGCACCGGCTGGGCTCTTTGTTAGTTCCCACTCGAAGTTGAAAAGGTTTTCGAAGTAGTCGTTGCTCCACTTAGTTGGCGTCTTCGTCCAAATCACTTCCAGTCCGCTCGTAATTGTCTGGTCGCCGTTTCCCTTGCCAAAACTGTTTCGCCAGCCGAAGCCCTGCTCCTCGAGCGTAGCGCCCTCCGGCTCGGGGCTGACGTATTTTTTTGGATCGGCGGCGCCATGCGTCTTTCCGAAAGTATGCCCACCCGCAATCAGCGCAACAGTTTCTTCGTCATTCATCGCCATGCGCCCGAACGTCTCTCGAATGTCCCGGGCTGAAGCGATCGGATCAGGCTTGCCATCGGGTCCTTCGGGGTTTACGTAAATCAATCCCATCTGTACCGCACCCAAAGGATTATCTAGTTCGCGATCGCCCTTGTAGCGCTTGTTTCCTCCCAGCCACTCGTCCTCAGGGCCCCAATTGATGTACTCCTCGGGCTCCCATACGTCTTCGCGCCCGCCGGCGAAGCCAAAGGTTTTGAAGCCCATCGACTCAAGTGCGACGTTGCCCGTGAGAATCATGAGGTCGGCCCATGAAATCTTTCGTCCATACTTTTGTTTGATGGGCCACAGCAATCGCCGCGCCTTGTCCAAATTCACGTTGTCAGGCCAGCTGTTCAGCGGAGCAAATCGTTGCTGTCCCGAGCCTGCCCCGCCCCGCCCATCGCCGATTCTGTAGGTGCCCGCACTATGCCAAGCCATGCGGATAAAAAGCCCGCCGTAATGGCCGAAATCCGCCGGCCACCAATCTTGCGAGTCCGTCATGAGTGAATGCAAATCTTCGATCACGGCGTTCAAGTCGAGTTTCTTGAATTCTTCCGCGTAGTTAAATCCCTTGCCCATAGGATCGGACTTTGGCGAATGCTGATGCAGCATTTTCAGATTCAGCTGATTCGGCCACCAGTCCGCATTCGATGGAGCAGTCTTCCTGGTGCTCGCGCCGCCCGCTACTGGGCATTTAGATTCTTTGCCTAACTCTGGTTCGGTGTTGCCCGGGCCGGGGACTCCGGCAAGTACCTGCTTATCTTCAGACATAAATTCCTCTTTCGCTTTTCCTATGAAGTTGTCTTTGCATTTTTCGAACTGCAGCGCTGGCAGAGGCCAAACACCTCAATCAGCGGCTCACTTAAATCGAAGCCGCCCGGAGCCTGCCGCGCCAGCCGTTTAAAGTCAACGAAGTCCCCCGCAATATCCTGTACCGACTTGCAGCGGGAGCACACCAGGTGATGATGGGATTCAAGATTTCCATCCACGCGCAATGTAGAAGCATGCGGCGTCACCTCGCGCAACAATCCCTTTTCCACAAACAGTCGCAGGTTGTTGTAGATCGTTGCGAGAGAGATGGAGGGTACGCGCCGTTTTACGACCGCGTAAATTTGTTCGGGCGAGTAGTGTCCGGGAGAAGCCACGACCGCCTCAAAAATA
>JANYKL010000171.1 GCA_025361625.1 Acidobacteriaceae bacterium | reverse complement strand
TGCTGGGGCGCGTAGTAACCGCGGCGGGTGCGAACTTGCAGATCTTTCTTCAGCGCGGTGATTTCAATGGAGTGAAAACGCCCATCGGTATCGAAGTCATTGGGCTTATAGGAAACAGCGTACTGGCTGCGCAGCTCCTCTTCAATAGAAGCAAACGAGTGGGTGATGTCTTTCATCTTGAAGGGAAAAAATGCTCGCCCACCTGTAGCGTTCGCCAGCTCCTCCAGAACTTTGTCGCCGCGCAAAATCAGCCCGCTATCATCGGTTGAGATCGCATAAATCAGTACTTCGGCACGCTGAGCCATTTCAATCGCCTGGGCTCGGCTGTGGTCGCTCTGGTTATCTTCTCCGTCACTCAAAATCACAATCGCCTTGCGAATCGGATGCTCGGAATGCTCACGCAGCAGTTTTTCTTTACATGCCTTGTAGATGGCGTCGTAGAGCGCCGTGCCGCCGCCATTGTTCATCTTCTTCACTCCCGCGGAAAGCAGCGAGACTTGATCGGTGAAGTCCTGAGTGATGCGGCTGTCTTTGTTAAATGCAACCACGAAAGCACGATCATAGCGCGGCCGGATTATGTGCTGAAGAAATCCGGTCGCCGCTTCTTTCTCGAAGCCAAAGCGGCTTGACACAGATCCGCTCACGTCCACCAGAAGTCCCATTTCGATGGGAAGGTCAGTCTCACGCCGAAAATTCAGGATCGTGTCAACAGGCTTGTGGTCATCGAGAATCGAAAAGTCGCTCTGGTTCAGGTTCCGGACAAATTTACCGTGACGGTCGGTCGCGATGAAGAGCAGGTTCACTTCATTGACACGCTTCTTGATGGTGAGGATGGGATCGTCGCCGTTAACGTCCGCCATATTGCTGCTGACATCGACCACGATGGGATTGTTCGCGCTGTTAGAGACGGCGACTGCCGGAGCGGCGGCCACATAAGAATTCGTTTGAGCGAAGAGGCTGGCACTCAGCACCCAGGCGAGAATTAACGCAAGAAGAGCCGGCAAGCAAAAATCAAGACACGCTGCCGCGATTTGTTTGCGTTTCGCCATTCGTTTTCGTTCTTGCGAGCCGCGCTGCGCCCACTCGCGATTCTTCTGGAGGCCCTGAATGCGGAACGCTCTCTACATTCGATGCACGATTCGGGCCGAAGGAGTTCCGGAATGAGCCAACTAAACTCTAGGCTCTCCTCCGGTTACCTCCAAGTTACAAAAGGTGTACGCAACCGGTGCAGGGATTAACCCTTCGTATCTCAGGAAGTTGCCGCGCGTTAAACTTGCCGCACTCTAAAGTTGCCGCAGGTTAAGATGGCGCTGATCGAAGCGTTCGAGTTGTCGATCCTTCAGTTCCCGATCACGGTTGACTGCCGGGCCCCCTCGAATTGCTTCCACCTTCCCGGATTCGGTGGGATAATCGGCTGGCCCAATTTTTCGTCTCCATTTCGCCAGAGAGCGCCCATGTATTTTGAACAGTTCTACCTCACCTGTCTCTCACACGCCTCGTACCTGATCGGTTCCGCCGGTGAAGCAGCCGTCATTGACCCTCAGCGCGATGTGGATATTTATCTGAAAGTGGCGGCCGAGAATAACTTAAAAATCCGGCACATATTTGAGACTCATTTGCATGCTGACTTCGTTTCAGGGCACAAAGAACTCGCCGCCCGCACTGGTGCCACTATCTACATCGGTGCTCAGGCGAATGCCGGATTCCCCCATGTTCCGCTGACCGACGGTTCGGAAGTGCGGGTTGGCTCCTTGAAGATTCGTGCCCTCGAGACCCCGGGCCACACGCCCGAGAGTGTTTGTCTATTAATTTTCGACAACGACGCTGTCGTGAACGGCGAGTCCGCGATACCTTCGGCAGTGCTCACCGGAGACACATTGTTTATCGGCGATGTCGGGCGTCCCGATCTTTCGAAGAAACACACGCCACAGCAACTCGCGGGGCTTCTGTACGACAGCCTGCATGAAAAACTAATGACGCTCCCTGATTCGGTCGCCGTTTATCCCGCCCATGGCGCCGGTTCATTGTGCGGGCGCAGCATGCGGGCCGAGAAGTCGTCCACGATAGGGACGGAGCGCCTTACGAACCACGCCCTGCAAATTCGAAGTCGCGAAGAGTTTATTGCTCAAGTTACAACTAACCTTCCCACGCGCCCTGATTATTTTCTCGAAGATGCGGAGATCAACCGCTCGGGCGCTTCGAATCTTCAGGAATTGCCGCCGCTGCCTGCTCTCTCGCCGCAAGAAGTTAGCCAGCTCTTGTCGCAGCAGGCGAATGCGCTCGATGTGCGATCGAATGAAGAGTATTCCGCAGGGCACATTCCCGGCTCAATGAATATCGCGCTGGCTGGCCAGTTTGCTTCGTGGGCAGGCGGAATTCTCGGCATTCACTCGAAGCCGATTTTGATCGGGTCTTCCGGGGCGCAGATTGAGGAAGCGCGTTTGCGACTGGCTCGAGTGGGGATTGAAGAGGTTCGCGGCTACCTGAAAGGCGGCGTGGAGGCGTGGGGGAACGCCGCCCTGCCCCTGGCTAAGATGGTCAACATCTCCGCGGAAGAACTGGCGCGTCTACTGGCCGATGGCACGATTCGGGCAGAAAACATTCTTGACGTCCGTCGGGAAGGCGAGTGGCAGGGTGGCCACATTCCGGGCGTTATATGCACGCCGCTCGACGAATTCGACCGGGGCGCGCTGAAGATCAAGGAATCTCAGAGTGTAGCCGTCCATTGCAAAGGCGGATATCGCAGCATGATCGCTTGCGGATTACTCGAGCGTGCCGGCCACGCAAACGTAATGAACCTTGCCGGAGGGTTTGACGCCTGGCACGCCGCTGGACTTCCTGAAGTAGCAGAGCAACTCGTGAAGGCATGATGATGCGCGCTACCATCCTCGGTTTCGGACTCCTTCTCTTGCATGGTTCGCTCAGTCTGGCTGCTCCGAACAACGGCGTGACTATGTCTGGCAGCGTCGACAGCCTCTTTTCATTCGTTGGCCCACGCGATCCTGGTTGCGCGGTCCTGGTGATCAACGACGGCAAGCGAGTCTTCGCCAAGGGCTATGGCGTAGCGGATTTGCGCTCCTCGACACCCATCACACCGGAAACCAACTTCAGGCTCGCATCGCTGACCAAGCAATTTACAGCTATGTCTATCATGCTGCTGTTGCATGACGGCAAGCTGCGGTACGAGGAACGCCTGTCCGATGTCTTCCCAGATTTTCCCGCATACGGTAAGACGATCACCGTTCGCCAAATGCTGAATCACACTTCCGGCCTCATCGATTACGAAGACATCATGTACGAAGACAACATGGATAAGCAGTATGTTGGGATCGCCGATGACAAGATCCCTCAGATTAAAGACGCGGGCGTGCTCGAGTTGCTCAAGCGGCAATCGACTACGAAGTTTGCGCCCGGAAGTTTTTGGTCCTATAGCAACTCTGGATATGTGCTGTTGGCCATGATCGTCGAAAAGCGCTCAGGGATGGACTTCGGAGAATTTTTGAAGCGCCGCATTTTCGAGCCCCTGAACATGGCGAATACGATCGCCTTTGAAAAAGGCAAAAACCAGGTATCGCATCGCGCTTACGGCAACACCATTACTTCTGGCGCATGGAAACAGACAGACCAGAGCTCGACATCCGCAACCCTCGGTGACGGCGGAATTTATACGTCGCTGAACGATCTTGAAAAATGGGACCGCGCGCTGTCTGAGAACACACTACTCTCAGAAAAAGAAATGCAGCCCGGGCTGAAGGCGGCATCCATGCCGAATGGCGCTCCCATGCTGCAGCCGAACGGCACGCTTGCGCCGCGTTACGGCTTTGGATGGTTCCTCGATCCCTATCTTGGCCATCGCCGCTACTCGCATTACGGCGAGACGATGGGTTTTCGCAACTCGATCCAGCGCTTTCCTGACGATCATTTGACCGTGATCGTCTTGTCAAACCGTGCTGAAGTCGATGCTCCTGCTTTGGCCGAAAAAATAGCCTCTCTATACCTTAAAACCTCAAACGCCAGTTCCTCTGGCGTAATCGGTAAAACTTCAGACAAGTTCGGCCAACGCTAGATAAAATTCCAGACAAAATGGAAACCTTCCCGCCATTTCCGCGGATAAGCGCCACGCGGACGTACAGCACCCTTGAGTAACCTACCGTAACACGGACCTCCGTGCGATTCTCTATCTGACGTTATCGGGCTTTCGTCTAAGCCTAACGACCGCAACCCTGGGGCGACTCCCAACTGTGGTGCGGAACTCAAGCGAGGTTTACATGTTGCAGTCTCCGGATCCTAAGTTCAATCAAAATGCAGCTCCTGCCAATAGCTACGCCCCCGTGAAGCCCGCCACATCGCTCGATCAGGCCACGATCGGGCGTTCTTTGGTGATC
Source organism: Acidobacteriaceae bacterium (assembly GCA_025361625.1). Taxonomy (GTDB): domain Bacteria; phylum Acidobacteriota; class Terriglobia; order Terriglobales; family Acidobacteriaceae; genus Acidiflorens. The sequence continues at coordinate 709 of JANYKL010000171.1, read as the reverse complement.
AAGGGCGAAATTTCAGGCTCAGAAGCGTTGTTCATCGATGGCAAAGTGGAAGGTTCACTCAACTTCCCCGACAACCGCATCACCGTCGGGCGCAATGGAGTTGTTGCCGCCAGCATTAACGCGAAAGAAGTTGTGATCATGGGCAAGGTGCAGGGCAATGTTCAGTGCGGCGATCGCTTGGATATCCGCAGCGAAGGCGTGCTCTCCGGCGATGTCATCACCCACCGCATCAGCGTCGAAGAAGGCGCGATGATCAAGGGTGGCGTGGAAGTTCGCAGCCCGGAAAAGAAAGACCAGAAATCTCAAGCTCAGAATCAAAGCAAGCAAGAAGCCCCGAAGGCTGTGGCCGCGGCGGCGGGAAACTAGGTAGTTTCTGCGAGCTGGATTCATTATCGACGTTCGTTAACCGACGCGCGTAAAACAAACAAACAGAGGGACCGGCAAAACTTGCCCGTCCCTCTAATTTTTTTGGGGACAGATCGACGCGCTAGTCATCGTTCGAAGCTAGGTGCTAACTGCTCGCCAGTCAGTGCCGCGCCAGTTGCGGTTGCGGAATTCCTGCGCACACGGATTTGTATCGCCATGTTGCTATCCGATCGCCCTTAAAAGAATGTTTGTAGCGCGACGAGATTCGGATCAACGGCTGATTGGCAACCGCCTGAAGTCGCAAAGCCCTACAAACAAAAAAACCGCCCAAGCGAAGCTTGAA
>JANYKL010000164.1 GCA_025361625.1 Acidobacteriaceae bacterium | reverse complement strand
CAAGCAGGCGCGGACCTTCGATATTGCACTCACACCCAAGCAGGTTTCAGTTGTTCGCATCGGTGCCCAGGGGACGGGGACTTTGTCGATTGAGGCAAATTACAGCGTTCCGATCAACCTGCCCGGATACACCGCGAACCTGGACTTTCATCCTTCTTCGAAGAATAAAGGCGTGTACTAATCGCCCGTCGGTCCTTGGCATGGCAATTGTTTTGTTATGCAAGTACCGTCCACAGTTAGCTACGCATCCGAATCGTAATTGTAGTCACCTCTGATTTAGAATCAAAACATACATAATCCCAAGAAACCAGCGAACCTGAGCAATCTTCAATTGGAGTTGTGCATTTGGAAAATGCATAGCTCAAACCATGGCCATTAAGCTCAAAATCCCGTCCCCTCGAAGCGTTAGGCAAACCAGCACCGGGCGCAGGAAGGGGGGCTTTTTCGGCCGCGACCCGCTCGTGCGGCTCTCGCTCGTCCTATTTTTGACTCTATCACTGCTGATCGTCGGCTTTTTTGCCTATTGGTATGTGAAGTACGACCGCATCATCGAGCAGCGTTTTCGCGGCCCGGCCTTTTCCACCTCCGCCAAAATTTTTGCCGCTTCAGAACTGGTGCGGGTCGGCGAGAAGATGACGACCTCGGAGATAGCGGCGCAGCTTCGGCACGCAGGCTATTCGCTGAAGGATAGCGACACTCCGATCGGCAGTTACCGGTTGCACGGTTCTTCGATCGATGTAATGCCGGGGCCGCAGTCGTATCACAGTCCGGAACCCGCGACGATTACGGTTGAGGGCGGAGTAATCTCGTCGATAAACAGCAAGTCTGCGGGAGAACTTGCAGCCTACGAACTCGAGCCGCAGGTCCTGACCTCACTGTTTGACGCCGAACAGCGCTCGAGACGTCAATTGGTGAAGTATGACCAAATTCCCAAAACTCTGGTGGATGCCGTCACCTCCATCGAAGACCGCCGCTTCTTTCAGCACAACGGCGTCAACTTTCTGAGGCTTGGCGAAGCAGCGTGGATTGACTTTACCCGCCAGCGACACCAGCAGGGCGGCTCAACGATTACCATGCAGCTGTCGCGAGCATTCTTTCTCTCGCCGGAGAAGACCTTTCGCCGCAAGCTCATCGAAATGCTGATTGCGATCGAACTGGAACAGAAATTCTCGAAGCAGCAGATTTTTGAGTTTTATGCGAACCGCGTCGACCTCGGGCAACGCGGATCGTTCACGATTTCCGGCTTGGCGGAGGCGTCTCGCTCCTATTTCAATAAAGATCTGAAAGACATCTCGCTTCCGGAAGCAGCGCTGCTGGCAGGCCTGATTCAAGCCCCAAGTTATCTTTCTCCGTACCGCCATCCTGAGCGCGCGCTCGAACGCCGCAACACGGTGCTTGAGGCTATGGTCGAAAATCGAGCGATCACCCGAGATCAGGCGGATAGGGCGAAAGCGACTCCTCTCAAACTGGCGCCGCCGAACGTCGAAGCGAGCGATGCGCCCTATTTCGTCGATATGGTGCGTGACACCATCGTCAGCAAGCTGAACGAGCGCGAAGTGAACGATCAGGAATATCGCATCTACACGACGCTTGATCCCGGGCTGCAAAAGGTGGCGGCGCAGGCGGTCGAAACCGGAATGAAAGTGGTCGATGACCAGATCACCAAGTTGCGCACAAAGAAAAAGAAGATCGGGAAGAACAAGTACGAAACTACGGTTGCGCCCGGCCCGCAAGCACAGGTAGCGATGATCGCGATGGATCCGCACACCGGCGAAATCAAGGCGCTGGTCGGAGGACGAAACTACGGGGCGAGCCAGTTGAACCACGCTCTATCGAAGCGCCCCACTGGATCGATCTTCAAGCCTTTTGTATACGCAACCGCGGTGAACACGGCACTCGACGGCTCGACTGCCGTCATTACTCCCGCATCGACCGTTTCCGATCAGGCGTCTACCTTTTCCTATGGCGACCAGATCTACGAGCCGCGAAATTACAAAGAGGAGTATCACGGTGACGTGACACTGCGTTACGCTCTCGCGCTGTCGCTCAATAACGCAACCGTAAAGCTTGCGGAACAAGTTGGCTACGACAAGGTGGCGGATCTGGCTAAATCCGCCGGAATTCTCTCGGTGAAGGCAACACCCGCAATGGCTTTGGGGGCCTATGACGCCACTCCGGTCGACATGGCCGCAGCTTACACAAGCTTTGCGAATGGCGGGGAAAGGCTTTCTCCGGTGTTCGTCAATTCTGTACGCAATTCCAAGGGCGATGTCGTGCTGAATTTTTCAGCCGACAAGAAGCAAATCCTTGATCCCCGAGTGGCGTTCGTGATGACGACCATGCTCGAGGGTGTCATCAACTTCGGCACCGCGTACGGCGTCCGACAGCGCGGGTTTACGGCTCCCGCCGCAGGCAAGACCGGCAGCTCGCACGACGGTTGGTTTGCCGGATACACAAGCAATCTACTTTGCATCGTATGGGTTGGCTATGACGACTATAGCGACCTGCACCTTAGCGGAGCGCAGACGGCGGCGCCAATCTGGGCCGAGTTTATGAAAAGGGCCATCGCTCTTCCGCAATACTCGGATGCCAAGCCTTTCAGCCAACCGCAAGGCGTCATCGACGTCCAACTGGATAAGCTCACTAACCGTCTGGCAACACCGTCGTGCCCTGACGACTATACGATTGCTTTCGTCGCCGGCACCGAGCCTCGAGACAACTGTGACCAGCAGAGTGGCGGCGTGCAAGGCTTCTTCTCCCGCATGTTTGGGGGCAAGTCTGAAAGCGCTCTTCCTCCTCCGACGACCAACGGTTCGACGAACGGGAACCAACTTGGGTCGAATGGTGTCCAAACCAGTACGGGCAATCCCGAAGAAGAGACCAAAAAGAAGAAGGGTTTCTTTGGCAAGATCGTAGGCGCCTTTAAGGGCGACGGTGGTTCCCAGAAAAGCGACGGCAGCAATGACAAACAATCGCCAGCGCCGTCTAAAGGTAGTGACGGCGGCGGCCCGCCGCAGTAGAATGCTTTAGGTTCCGGCCGGGGGTGGTATATGGTGTCCTGGTTCCGCGTCTCTTTCGCTTCACTTCTTCTCGTATCGCTGTCTTTTTGTTCGGCCTCAGCGAAGTCTTCAGAAACCCAAACCAGTGAACAATTAGCGGTAGCGCCCCTACCCATGCATCGGGTAGAACCGCCTGCGCCTGACGCGGCTCCCGACGAACTGGAAAAGCGCGGCGACGAACTGCGCGTGGAGAAAAACTTTCTTGACGCAGTCGACTTCTACCACGCTGCGTTGAAGAGCAACAAGACTAGTGCTTCCCTGTTCAATAAAATCGGCATTTGCCAATTGATGACGCAGCGCTACAAGGAGGCTAAAAAGAGCTTTGAGCGTTCGATCAAGGCCGACCACCAGTATGCTGACGCCTATAACAACCTGGGAGTGATCTATTACCAGGCTAAGAGTTATGGCGCCGCCATCCGCCAGTATGAGAAGGCGATTTCTATCCGTAACGATGCGGCCTCGTACTTCAGCAATCTAGGCGCCGCGTATTTCGGCAAAAAACAGTTTGAAAAGGCGGTCCTGAATTATTCGAAAGCAGTGGAGCTTGACCCTGACGTGTTTGAGCGCAGTTCGCACGCCGGAGTGATGGCCCAACTGCCGTCTCCCGAGGATCGAGCCCATTACGATTATGTTCTCGCCAAGCTCTATGCCCGGTCCGGCGTGCCCGAGCGTTCCCTGCACTACCTCAAACGGGCGATGGAAGAGGGCTACAAAGACATCAATAACGTCTATCGCGATGACGAATTCAGCAGCTTGAGAAAAGATCCCCGATTCGGCGAACTCATGGGAGCCAAGACGCTAGCGATCTCGAACTAGTCTTCGTTGCTGCGGCGGCGAATTAAAAAAATATCGCGCGAAACTTCTTCGGACACTTTGGGTTTCGACGACTAACTGCTCCTGAAAACAACAGGGTGAGTAGGGAGAGAATAGACACCCGCCGGCTGCAAACCCGAGCACGCCCCAAGCACGCATTCGGCGGGTGATTAAAGCCTTCCAGCGGTGGTCGGCGGCCTTCGACCGCGCAGGTTTTACACCCATCCTTTGATCAGCTTCTCTCGGAAATATATTCTTCCACTGCCTGCTTCCACTTTCCCTGCGCTTTGAGAATGTACTCGACCGCGTCGCGGGCCGCTCCGTCCCCGCCGCTGTGTGGGGTTATCCAGTGGGCCTCGGCCTTAACCTCGGGACGAGCGTTCTGAACGGCTATTGCCAGTCCGCACCGGCGCATTGCCGGGAGATCGATCACGTCGTCTCCAACAAAAGCCGCCTGATCGGCGTCGATCCCGTCCTTTTTTAAAATTTGCAGCAATACGGTGGCTTTGTCTTGAATCCCCTGATGGACATGATCAATCTTGAGGTCGCGGGCGCGCAATGCGACAGTTTCAGAAATTCGTTTGGTGATAATTCCCGTTTTTATTCCTGACAGACGGGCGAATGAGATCGCCGTTCCGTCGTGTGCGTGGAACCCCTTGGCCTCGATGAGGCTCGCGCTGTGTAATCCGAAACCGCTCTGACCATGCTGAGTTGACTTTTCAAGCACGCTTGGGTTCGCGGTGGTGGTGCCGCCAGGCGCTGGGAATATCCAAATTTTGCCGTCGGTTAGAACGCCATCGACATCGAAAATAATAAGTTTAATTTTGCGGGCGCGGGCTGTAGCGGAGGGTTTTGCCATCGCCCGCGATTTTAGCAGGGATACCGTTGAGCGAGACGAGGCTAGGCGAATTCATGCTCCTATCGGTTGAAAGGAGAAATTCTTGCGCTTGGCAGTTAGAGTATTGGCATGAAACAACACCGAGGTTTTTGGCACCGTCACGCGTTAAGCATGGCTTCGCTTCTCATCGTGGTTTCATTAACTGTGCTTTATTATTTTTCCAACCAGGACACTCACCTCGGCTCATTCTTTGGCAATGCCATCGCGGATTGGACCGGCGTTCTTGTTACTGTGCTGATGACCAAATACCTCTATGAAAGAGGTTCTGCGGAAAGCAAGAAGCCAAAAGGCGTTCTGCCGTCGGCTGTGATGGAAGCGCTTCGCGAGCATTCGCTCAGCATATTTCTCGTGATCACGGGCATTGGTTGGATTGTCGCCTTCCGGGCCATGGACGCGACTAGCAAGTGGGGACAGGTGGTCGGAAACATTGTTTCGGAATGGACTCAGATTTTTGGCCTTGTTCTACTGACCAAGAAGCTCATCGAAGTGGGGTCGAAAGAATCGAAGTAGACGTGGGAGCGCTTCACCCTACCCGGATGGCGTCGCCGCGCGTCGATCGCCGGTCACATCCTTAGGCAAAAAGCTAGAGACAAAAAGCGAACGTTTTACGAAACCTAGAACTTTAATTACAATCACCAAACATGCTTCCCGTCGTTTCCCCTTTCCTGTCCTGGGCTCATCCCTTAGTGCAGGAATGGTTCACCGAACGCTTCTTGACTCCGACGGAGCCACAAGAACAGGGCTGGCCACACATTCTTGCCGGGCACACGACGCTGATCTCAGCTCCCACCGGATCGGGCAAGACACTAGCTGCTTTTCTCGCCTGCATTAACAAGCTTGTATGCAAAGCGCTGGCGGGCGAGCTCTCCGACCGCACCGAGGTTCTCTACATTTCTCCGCTAAAAGCCCTGGGCAATGACATTCAGAAGAACCTTGAAGTGCCGCTTCGAGAAATTCTGCAAATGGCGGGCGAGCGCGGGCTGCTGATGCCGGAAATCCGGACCGCCGTGCGCACTGGCGACACACTGATGAAGGACCGCCGGCTGATGTTGAAGCGACCGCCCCACATTCTGGTGACGACGCCGGAGTCCTTTTACATCTTGCTGACAGCGGAAAAGAGCCGAGCCATTTTGCGCGACGTTGAAACAGTTATCGTCGACGAAATCCACGCTGTCGCCGATGACAAGCGGGGCGTGCACCTGGCTCTGTCGCTCGAGCGGCTCGAAGTTTTGACCCACCGCCGCTTTCTGCGTATCGGGCTCTCGGCGACGCAGAAACCGATCGAAGAAGTGGCACGCTTTCTCGCGGGAAATTCTGACGCAGATTATCCGCGACCTGAACCCGTGATCGTAAATATTGGTCACAAACGGACTATCGATTTAGGCGTCGAGGTTCCTGCTACCGAGCTTGGGCCGGTTGCCTCCAATGAAATGTGGGACGAGATTTACGAACGTCTTGTTCAACTTGTCAGCGAGCACCGGTCGACGCTTGTCTTCGTCAACACGCGCCGACTCTCTGAGCGAATCTGTCATGTGCTTGGCGAACGGCTCGGCGAAGAGAACGTCGCTGCGCATCACGGAAGCCTCTCGCGCAAGCTGCGTCTGGAGGCAGAGAGAAAACTGAAAGAAGGGCTAGTAAAAGTTCTTGTTGCCACTGCGTCCCTCGAGTTGGGCATTGATGTGGGGACTGTCGATCTGGTATGCCATATCAGTTCTCCACGGTCGATCGCGGTGGCTTTGCAACGGGTCGGACGTTCCGGACACTGGCGCGGAGCGGTTCCGAAAGGGCGATTTTTCGTTACGACTCGCGACGATCTTGCGGAGTGCGCGGTGCTCGTCCGCGCGATTCGTTTGGGAGAACTCGATCGTCTGATTTTTCCTGAGAGCTCGCTCGATATCCTGGCGCAGCAGATTGTTGCCTGCTGCGCCGCCTGTCGTAGCCCATTGCCAGCCATTTCGGGCGCAGCGCATGATCCCCAATTGATCTTTGAGAAGGCTGCATTTGAAAATGGCGAAAATGCCTTTGCGACAGCCGACGGGGACGCTGGCGCTACGGAAAATATATCCGCGAAAAACAGCGCGAGCGTTCGAGTTGCTGAGAATGGTGACGCTGGCGACGGGTGGGACGAGGATGAGCTGTTTGCCTTAGTGAAGCGCGCTTACCCTTATCGCAATCTTTCACGCGAAACGTTTGATGAAGTGTTGACCATGCTCTCCGAAGGAATCGCTTCGCAGCGCGGCCGTTATGGAGCTTACATCCATCGCGATCAAGTGAATCGAAAGCTGCGCGCACGGCGCGGCGCGCGCCTGGCTGCGATTACGAGCGGCGGGGCAATTCCCGATACTGCTCTTTTTTCTGTAGTTACCGAGCCGGAGGGGGCGACCGTTGGCACGCTTGATGAAGACTTTGCGGTCGAGAGTTCGGCGGGCGACATCATGCTTCTCGGCAATACCTCATGGCGCATTCGTCGAGTCGAGGCGAGGACTTCGCGCGTGCTGGTTGAAGATGCACATGGCGCTCCGCCTACTGTGCCGTTCTGGCGCGGCGAAGCGCCCGCTCGCACGGAAGAGCTTTCCATGCAACTCGGCCTGCTTCGCAAGGAAATCAGCGACCGGTTGCCCCGAGTTCTACCTATCGCGGGATGGCGAAATCTTCCGGAGGTTTCTGAGGCGTTGAACTGGCTTCGCGAGGAGTGCGGGCTCGATCATTCCGGCGCCGAGCAGTTGATTCAGTACACGCTCGAAGGGCGAACAGTTCTTGGCGACGTGCCCACGCAACAAACCATCATCGCTGAACGATTTTTTGACGAAGGCGGCGGGATGCAACTGATCATTCACGCTCCCTTCGGCGGGCGCATTAATAAAGCCTGGGGACTGGCGCTGCGTAAACGCTTCTGCCGCGGCTTCAATTTTGAATTGCAGGCGGCGGCGACCGATAACGGCCTTAATATTGCGCTTGCCGAACAACATAGTTTTCCGCTGGCGGATGTCTTCCAGTTTTTGCATCACGAAAGCATGCCGGAGATTCTCCAGCAGGCGGCTTTGACTTCTCCGATTTTTCAAACGCGCTGGCGATGGGACGCGACGCGGGCGCTGGCGCTCCTGCGCTTTCAAGGCGGGAAGAAAGTTCCGCCGCAAATTCAACGCATGCGGTCCGATGATCTGCTTGCGTCGGTTTTCCCTGATGTGGCGGCGTGTCAGGAAAACATCGAAGGAGATATTAAAATTCCTGACCATCCGCTGGTGCGCGAGGTCATGAAAGATGTACTGACCGAAGCCCTGGACGTCGAAGGCCTTGGCCAGGTGTTGCGCGGAATCGAGGACGGAACGATCAAGTGCATCGCGGTCGACACTCCGGTGCCCTCACAGTTTTCGCACGAAATCTTGAATGCAAATCCTTATGCGTACCTGGATGACGCTCCCCTTGAAGAGCGGCGCGCACGCGCCGTCTCAATGCGGCGCGTGTTGCCGGATTCGGTGCTCGAGGAAGTCGGGGCGCTCGATCCGGCCGCGATTGCGCAAGTGCAGTCCGAGGCGTGGCCCGATGTTCGCGACGCGGATGAATTGCATGATGTTCTGCATACTCTGATTGCCGTGCCAGTGCGGGCAATCTCTCAGCTACCCGCTTTCGACTCTCCTCAAAATCGTTCAGACACTGCCGCTCGATGGAGTGCCCTGTTCGAGTATTTGCAGCACCAGAATCGAGCGTTTGTCGTGGAAAGCGACGGGGGCAAATATTGGGTAGCGGCAGAGCGTCGCCTTTTCTTCGAAGCCATACATTCCGCGAAGATGGCGCTTGCCCCCTCTACGTCGGATGAACCCACGGGGGGCGGTGCGGGAGAAGCGCCTGGCCGGGTCTCTGCGGTGACGTTTGATGAAGCTGTACTGTCCGTGGTGCAGGGGTGGATGCCGCATCTGGGGCCGACTTCGGCTTCAGAACTGGGGCTCATTCTCGGTATTCCTGCGAGTGAAATCGAAAAGGCGCTGCTTCGCATGGAGGCGAACGGCTCGATTTTGCGTGGAAAGTTTCGGAGTAGCAGCGCCCGAGGCGACCAGGACCGAACATTGCTTCGCTTGGGCGAGCCGGGTCGGTCGTCCCCAAACTCCGTTCTTTCCGAACACTCCGCGCACTTCTCATTCTCAAAGGAGACGGAGTGGTGCGAGCGGCGTTTGCTGGCTCGCATTCACCGGCTTACGGTCGCCACCCTGCGTCAGCAGATTGCTCCGGTTAGCGCGGCACAATTCATGTATTGGCTGTTGCGCTGGCAGCATGTGGCTCCCGGCACGCAGGTTCGTGGGGAGCATGGAACTCTGGAAGTGATCCGGCAATTACAAGGTTTTGAAATTCCCGCGAGCGAGTGGGAGCGTTCGATTCTCGCCCGCAGAATTTCCGGCTATGATCCGGCGCATCTTGATCAACTTTGTCTGGCGGGTGCGGTAGGGTGGGGGCGTCTATCGCCTCATCCGGCTACTCTTGAAGCGCCCAGCGGCGATGGAAGCGGACGCGAAAACCGGCGGCGCGTGATCCCGACACGGGTGGCTCCGATTGCATTCTTCGTTCGCGAAGATGCTGACTGGCTTTGCCCTCACCATCCGGGCGCGGATGATTCTACGACTTCGTTTTTAAGTCCGGCGGGGCAAAATGTGCTCCAGATTTTGAAGCATCGCGGGGCGCTTTTTTTTCCGGATATCGTTCGCGCCACTGATCGTCTAAAAGCGGAAATCGAAACCGGCCTCTGGGAGCTGGTGGCGGCCGGCCTTGTGACGGCTGACGGATTTGAAAATTTGCGCGCGCTGGTCACTCCAACGCTAATGACCACGAAGAGCGCAGTTGGTGGCTTGACCAGGGTGCGCAAGCCACGACACGCGGCGGGGCGCTGGTCCATACTTCACACTGAAGGGGCAGACCGCGACGGTTGCGCGGAATCGTGCTGCTGGATGCTGCTGCGGCGTTATGGGGTCGTCTTTCGAGACTTGCTGGCGCGGGAGACTAACCTGCCGAAATGGCGCGAGCTTCAAATTGCTTTTCGGCGTCTTGAAGATCGAGGAGAAATACGCGGTGGCCGATTTGTCGATGGATTTTTGGGCGAGCAGTTCGCACTTCCTGAGGCGGTCGAATCTCTGCGGGCCCAGCGCAAGGTACCGGCAAACTCTCAGAGTGAGCGTGTCGTCGTTGCAGCGGCGGATCCCATGAACCTGGTCGGCATTATCGTTCCGGGTGAGCGTATCCCCGCAATTTCAGGCAGGACGCTAGCCTTCCGCGGTGGCGTTTGGGAAGCGGAAGAAGCCCTTGCGGCTTCGAGTTTCTAATCTCGGCGTTCTACTCGGGCAGGTCCAGTTTCAGCAACGCTTGCGGATCAAGATACACGCCCTGCCATCGCACCGCCAGATGGAGATGTGGGCCGGTAGCGCGGCCGGTGCCGCCGCTGAGGCCAAGTTCTTGTCCCTTCTCCACGTCATCGCCTTCTTTCACAGAAAATTTCGACATGTGCAGATAGAGGCTCAGCAACCCCTGGCCGTGGTCTATCACAACACAGTTCCCTTCAAAAAACAGCGGCCGCGCGAGGATGACATGGCCACGATTGACGGCTGCCACCGGCGTGCCCGTCGGCACCCTAAAATCGAGCCCTTGATGAGTGCTTTGCACGGTGCCGTTGAAGACGCGCTGCACGCCGAATACGTCTGAGATGTCTGCTTTCGCGGGCGGAGCGAACGAACCACTCCACTTGCGACCCGGAGTGCTCGTTTTAAATATGTCTGTTTTGGTCTCTTTGTCTTTCAAGATGGCGGCTTGGTCTTCAGGATTCGGCGCGGTGTACTTGCCGGCGACTTTCAGAGGCACCTGGGGGTAGCTTTGATGTTCGACTCGAATAGTCTTTTCGAAGGAGACCCATTGCCCGGCGGCCGTCTCCGCGCGCAGCTCAACCGGATAAGACCCAGGCTTCGTCTCGAAGCTGGTCCCGGCGAGTGCGAACCAGTCTTTGGAAGATGCGTCGTAAGTAAATTCAAGGGGGTGGTTCAACCAGGTTCCAGACAACGAGCGAAAGGTTTTCTTCGTTGCAACCCGAAAAAGTACGGGCGTGCCGTTGACGAGTCTCGAGGGCTGGCTTGAAACGGCCCACGGGGCGGCCTTTGCCGGAAGGCTCGTCGCTGATGCGAAAAGCAGGGCCGCCACTAGGATGGCGGTGCTAGCCGATTTTATTGGCATCAAGCTGCAATCATCCGAGCTGAGATCATGGCGAGCTGCGATCGTGGGGAGCTACGGTCATGGCAAGCTGCGATCAAAAATTTTAGATTAAAGGGCTGGATTTTGGTGGACCTGGTCGGGATCGAACCGACGACCTCTTCCATGCCATGGAAGCGCGCTCCCAGCTGCGCCACAGGCCC